>JAGQYZ010000335.1 GCA_020435865.1 Aequorivita sp.
AACCCCATTACTCCTTGAGCCATAGACCGAAGAGTTGGATTGAATAAATTGTGCATTCATTGTGGTCATAAAACCACAGAATACAAAAAATAACATTGTAATTTTTTTCATAGTTAAATTTATAGTTTAGTTAATAAGTCCCTAAAAATACCTAAAAAAATGTTAATCGCAAATAATTACTGAAACTAGTTTTACCAAAAAATAAAAAAAAACCTGTCGTAATGAATTTGGACAGGATTCTAATAATTTATAGTAAGGGAATACCTACTTTGCTTCAATAAAAGTTTCCATTACGGCATCGCTTACGCCCATATTGGAAAAGCCCCCATCATTATAAAGGTTTTGAAGCGTTACGCGCTTGGTAAGATCACTAAACATTGCTACTGTATAGTTGGCACAATCTAAAGCTGTGGCATTGCCTAACGGCGACATTTTATCGGCATAGCTAATAAAACCGTCAAAACCTTTTACACCTTGCCCTGCAGTGGTTGGCGTTGGCGATTGCGAAATAGTATTAACACGAACCTTTTTATCCCTTCCGAAGAAATATCCAAAACTACGCGCTATGCTTTCCAAATAGGCTTTGTTGTCAGCCATATCGTTATAATCTGGAAAGACACGCTGTGAAGCCATGTAGGTTAGTGCTATTATACTCCCCCACTCATTCATTGCGTCTTTTTTATAAAGCACTTGCATGGTTTTGTGAAAAGAACCAGCAGAAATATCCCAACCTTTATGTGTGAAATCATAATTTTGATTTGTATAATGATTGCCTTTACGAACATTTACAGACATACCAATAGAGTGCAATACAAAATCCAATTTACCTCCTAAAATTTCAGTAGCTTTTGTTACCAAATTCTCCAGATCTTCAATACTTGTAGCATCTGCAGGAATAACTTCAGAATTTGTTTTTTTTGCCAGTTCATTTATTTGACCCATTCGCAAAGCAATAGGTGCATTGGTAAGTACAAACTTTCCGCCTTCTTCGTAAACACGCTCTGCGGTTTTCCAAGCAATGGAATTTGCATCCAATGCTCCAAAAATGATCCCCCGTTTTCCTTTTAGTAAATTATATGACATATTTTTTAATTTGTGGTTTATTTTTATAGTTTGTCAATCTGTCTTCCCCTTTTTAGCTTTAAAAAGTAAAGATACATTTTAATTCAATAATTCCTTCGCATTTGCTATTGCTGCTTCCGAAACATTTTTGCCCCCAAGCATCTGTGCTATTTCAAAGATGCGCTCTTCTTCGCTTAAAACCATTAAATGAGTAGTTGTTAAATCGTTCCTATCTTCTTTATAAACTTTTATATGATGGTCTCCCTTTGCCGCGATTTGCGGTAAGTGCGTAATGCTTAACAATTGCAAGGTCTTACTCATTTGGTGCAGGATACCTGCCATTTTATTCGCTATTTCGCCTGAAACACCCGTATCTATTTCATCAAAAACTATGGTTGGAAGTTTTTTGTATTCTGCTAAAACGGCTTTTATGGCGAGCATGATCCGGCTCATTTCACCACCAGAAGCCACTTTTTTTAGTGGCCCAAATGCCAAACCTTTGTTTGCTGTGAACAATAACTGCAATGTATCAGTTCCGTTGGTTTTAAAATCTTCAGAAGGGGAAAGCTCAAACTGAAACCGGGCGTTTGGCAAACCCAATGGAAATAAGGTTTTCTCTAGTTTTTCCTTAAGTACGGGAATAGCTTCTTCTCTTTTTGCATGAAGTATATCAGCACTTTTTAAAGCTGTTTCCCGCAACTCAGTTTTCTCCTTTTCTAGGTTTTCAATTTGATCGTCAAGACCCAAAGTGGTATTCACTTTTTCCGCTAGCTCCTTTTCTATTTCAATTAATTCTGAAACTGTGGAAACCGAATGTTTTTGCTGAAGTTTATAAAGTGCTTGCAATCTTTCGTTTACGTTTGAAAGCATTTCGGGATCGGCTTCAATCTTTTCAGTTGTAGTGCCAATTTCACTTGAAATATCTTCTATCTCAATAATAGCACTATTCAACCGTTGCCAAAAATCTTCAAATGTTTTTGAATATTCTTTAATTCGCCCCAAAACAATTCGCGCTTCCTTTGCTGTTTGCAAACTTCCAATTTGTTCATCATCTAAAATATTATTCACGTTTGAAAGTGCTTCCTGAATCGCTTCGGCATTATTGAGCGTTTCAAAAGTTTCTTCAAGATCCTGTTGGTTTAATTTTCCTAAATCAGCTTGTTGAAGTTCGTTATAAAGAAAGGAGTTATAATCAAGCTCTTTTAAAGCATTTTCCTTTTGAAATTTTAATGCTGAAAGCTCTTCTGAAATGCTTTTGAAATTTGCCAATTGTGCTTGGTATGATTTCAAGAGCGCATCGTTTCCAGCTAAGGCATCAATCACTTCCATCTGAAAGTTTTCTGAAACAATTTCCAGAGTTTCGTGTTGGCTATGCACGTCTATTAAATGGGGCGCCAACGCTTGTAGTTGTGTTAAAGCAACGGGGGTATCATTAACAAAAGCTCTGGATTTTCCACCGGGTAATATTTCACGACGAATGATGGTCTGAGGTTCATAATCCAGATCATTTTCATCAAAAACAGTTTGCAGCCCGTAATTTTTAATAGAAAAGCATCCTTCAATAACACACTTTTTAGAAGCATCTTTTACACTACTAATATCTGCTCGTTTTCCCAACACTAGTGCCAATGCTCCAAGAAGTATGGATTTTCCTGCACCGGTCTCGCCAGTAATAATTGTCAAACCCTCATTAAAATCCACGCGAATATCTTCAATAAGCGCATAGTTTTTTATGGCGAGGCTGGTTATCACTTTTAGACTTTAGGTTTTTAACGTGAAATGTTAGACCCTATAAACTCAACTTTCATCTTCAATTTTGAACTTTGAATTTTGGAAGTATAAATTTATAAGAAAGAAATTAAATGGCTCAACTTGTTATAAGAAAAATTAAAACTTGATTTCAGACCAATTGCTTCGTTTAGTAGGCGCAAGTTTATTAAGGTTTTCAACCAGTTTTGTAATATCAACCTGTGGACCTCCACTAAATATTGCTTGAATTTCGTCGCTTTTTGCATCAAAAAAGGTACGCACCAAAAAAGAGTTTGGACGTCTGTCGTTAATACCTTTTAGCTTATTGATTGCATCAGCTATTTCTTGTTTGGCTTTCTTTTGGTCAGACGCCATTATATCCAACCCATCTCGATGATATTGATACATCACATCGTGAAATTCTTTATAAACAGAAGATACCAAAGCATCATTATAACGATATCTGGACTGGTTTCCATCTGTAGTTTTCCAACCGGGAAAACTACTGGAGGCAGCTGTGTTGGTAATCTGCTTTGCTATATCAAAATAGGGCGCTCCACCATTCAAAACATACGTGTCTGCATCTAAACCTATAATTGTATAAACGTGAAAAGCAACAACCGAAACAAGGTTAGAACCAAAACTATTAATGTTGAAAGTTAGTGGCTCATACTCTTTATAATTGAAACTTACTTGCTTGTCAAAATAGTTATAGACAGGGCTGTCATAGGTTGAATCAAAAACAGGTCGCGAAGATTGAATCTGAAGTGTTCCCGAAAAAGTATCTCCATCATACTGGCTGATTATTAAGCTCATATTACAGTCAATGCGCTCTTGGTTTTTGTATTCTTTATCAGTCCATTTTGTATTGTTCACAAATTCGCGAAGCTGTGTTTCCAGTGTTCTGAAAATCTGCAAATTGGGTTGTCCAGTCTGTTCGGCATCAATGGAAACGGTACAATTAAGCTCTTGGGCCTGTGAAAAAAGCACAGCAGTGGCACATAATAAGAAAAGTAAAAATTTACGCATTTGTCTGTTCTATAATATATTCTAAAATATCTTTTGCTACTTCTTTTTTAGGTTTAACAGGAAAAGGAATTGTTTTATTGTCTTTACCTATTAAAGTAATTTTATTGGTGTCGGTTTGAAAACCCGCACCTTTGTCTCGAAGCGAATTTAACACAATTAAATCTAAATTCTTTTTTTTCAGTTTCAATTTTGCATTTTCTTCTTCGTTTTCGGTTTCCAGTGCAAAACCAACCAAGAATTGATTTTTCTTTATTCCCCCCAGCGAAGCAAGAATATCCTTGGTTTTTGTAAGTTGAAGCGTTAAATCTTTTTCTTTCTTTTTAATTTTTTCCGAAGCAACTTCCAAAGGACGATAGTCTGCAACCGCAGCGCTTAAAATGGCAACATCGCTCTTATCAAAATACTCATGTGCCGCACGGTACATTTCTTCAGCAGAAGTAACGCGAATCATTTTTACAAAATCATTTTCAAGTTTTAAAGCTGTGGGCCCTGAAATCAAAACAACCTCAGCGCCAAGTTGTGCAGCTGCTTCAGCAATTGCATACCCCATCTTTCCGCTAGAATGGTTTCCAATGAAACGAACTGGGTCTAAAGCTTCATACGTTGGTCCAGCGGTAATCAAAAATTTCTTTCCACGAAGCGGAAGTTTTTTCAGAATATCATTTTCCAAAAAACAAACAATTTCATCGGGTTCGGCCATTCTACCCTGACCAACCAAACCGCTTGCAAGCTCTCCAAATGCTGCTGGAATCTGAATGTTTCCAAAGCTGTTAAGCTTCTCAAAAGCTTCAGCCGTTGTTGGATGTTTGTACATATCCAAATCCATTGCAGGGGCATAATACACAGGGCATTTCGCTGATAGATAGCAAGCCAGCAACAAGTTATCACTTGTGCCATTCGCCATTTTGGAAAGTGTGTTAGCTGTTGCTGGGGCAATTAAAAACAAATCTGCCCAAAGGGCCAATTCCACGTGGTTGTTCCATTGGGCATTCTCGTTTTCTTCATTTGTGAAAGAAGAAAATACTTCGTTTTTTGAAAGTGTTGAAAGTGTAAGTGGTGTAACAAATTCTTTGGCAGAAGCTGTCATCACAACTTTTACGTTAGCACCTTTTTTCACTAAAAGCCTAACTAAAAAAGCTGCTTTGTACGCGGCAATCCCGCCGGTAACGCCAAGCAAGATATTTTTCCCGTTCAAAACAGACATTTTTTAAGGTTCTGGTTTATAGTTTGTTGTTTAAAGTTAAAACTGGGTAGGTTATCAACCTTAAACGAATAGCTTAATTAATCTTCTACAACCTCGTCTTTGGTATTTCTGTAGTAGATTTTATTTTCTAGCCACTCTTGAACCGCCAAAGCGTGTGGCTTAGGAAGTCTTTCGTAGAATTTTGAAACCTCAATTTGTTCTTTGTTTTCAAAAATCTCTTCCAAACTGTCGTTGTAAGTTGCAAACTCATCAAGTTTTTCAAGAAGTTCTTTCTTGATGTCTCCGTTTATTTGTGAAGCTCTTTTTGAAATGATGGAAATAGCCTCATAAATGTTGTTTGTTGGGGCATCAATCAAGTTCTTGTCAAGCGTAACGGTATTGATGGGTGCTTCTGAATTTTTAATATCCATAATAAATAAATTAACTAGTGGGTTCTGTTTCTGTGGTTACAATTCTACTCTCTATGTCTTGATATATCTCCGTTGCATCGGGAGCCAGTTCTGTATCCTTGTAATATTTCATGAAATTATTGTAATATCCTTTTGCGATAACTAAGCGTTCCTGTACCAAGTTTGGAATACTGTGAATGGCCAATTGATAAGCCGCTACAAATTTTCCATAAAAAGCATCCTTTCTATAGTGGGAGCCTGGATTGTCGGTTATGAAATTATCAAAAGCGCCAATAGCTGCCTTGTAATCTTCAACATGCAAATATTGTTTTGCCACCTCATATTCTTTGGTTTCCAACTTTTCACGCAGTTCCGCAACGAGGGCATTGGCCTCCATCCTTTTATCTGAATTGGGATAATGATTGATAAACTCTTGAAGTTTTTCTAGCGCTTTGTATGTATCTTTCTGATCTAAGGAATATCTCGGCGAAAGTTGGTAAAAGCTTTTTGCGCCTTTAAACGAAGCTACTTCAGCACTATCACTTTGTGGGTATGCTTGGGTAAAACGCTCAAATTGGTAGCCCGCCAAATAATAATCTTCCAATTTATAGTATGTGTTGGAGTAGATAAACATCAGCTTTTCACCCTGTGGTTTTCCTCGATAGGAAGGAACAATTTGTTCCATTAATTTAAGGCTTTTTCGGTATTTGCCAATTTTGTATAGCGAATCCGCCATGGTGTATTTTTTGCCCATATCATCCTTACGAAGTACCCGTTGGTACTCGCTACAAGATGAAAGAACAATAATAAAGCAGAGTAAAATAAAAAGTGGTAATCGCATGGGCTTAAAAAACATCGTGCAAAAATAGGGAATTAAACATGATTGAACAAACTTATTCTTTGGCTAAAATATTGCTCTGAAGCCTATTATTTGCAAGCCTTTTGAAATATTTAACGTACAAGTGAAAAAGAACTGTTTCA
>JAGQYZ010000336.1 GCA_020435865.1 Aequorivita sp.
GAATCCTGAAGATTGGAAAGGTGCAAAAGTCTATAAAACTGTGGATGATCTTTTTGATTCTATTAATGAAGCCAATTCAATTAACAGTTTTTGGAAATGGTTTGCTATTTTTGCATTGCTCTTTTTACTTTTTGAAATGCTTATCTTAAAATTCTACAAATGAAGCTATTACTGAAATCCGCCACCATTGTTGATGCTTCCAGTAAGCATCACCTAAAGAAACGAGATGTTTTAATTGAAAATGGTAAAATTTCAAAGATTGCCGCAACGATTCCTTCTTCCGAAAAAGTAAAAGAAGTATCGCTGAAAAATCTTCACATTTCGCAAGGCTGGTTTGACAGTAGTGTTTCTTTTGGAGAACCCGGTTTTGAAGAACGGGAAACCATAGAAAACGGCTTAAAAACAGCAGCTTACAGTGGATTTACAAGTGTAGCTGTAAACGCAAATAGTTTTCCTGTAACAGACAGCAAAGGCCATATAAAATTTTTAAAAAGTAAAGCCGAAGGAAATGCGGTGAGCCTCTACCCTATTGGCGCGCTAACAGTTGGAAGCAAAGGAACTGACTTGGCAGAACTATATGATATGCAAAACCAAGGCGCTATTTCTTTTTATGATTATAAAAATCCAATTGCTAATGCGAACCTTTTAAAAATAGCATTGCAATACGCTCAAAATTTTGAGGGCTTGATACAATCCTTTCCATTTGAAAAATCGGTTGCACGCAATGGAATGGTTAACGAAGAAGTAAACAGCACCAGATTGGGATTGAAAGGAATCCCGGCACTCTCTGAAGAGCTTCAAATAATCCGCGACCTTTATATTTTAGAATATACAGGTGGAAAACTTCACATCCCAACCATTTCAACAAAAAAATCTGTTGAACTTATCAGAAACGCAAAAAAGAAAGGCCTAAATGTAAGCTGCAGTGTTGCTGTTTTCAATCTAATATTGACTGATAGTATTCTGGAAGGCTTTGATACAAATTATAAACTACTCCCTCCATTACGAACAAAAGAAGATAACAAAGCTTTACTGAAAGGTTTGAAAGAAGGAACTATTGACGGTGTTACCAGTGACCACAACCCAATAGATGTGGAGCACAAAAAAACTGAGTTTGACCACGCCCTTTTCGGAAGTGTTGGGCTTGAAGGTTGTTTTGGAGTAGTAAATGCTTTATTGGATACCGAAGAAGCTGTTAAAACGCTTACTGGTTTGAAAAAAGCCTTCAATATTCCTTCTGAAAAAATTGAAGAAGGAAACAAGGCCGAACTTACCCTTTTTAATCCTGACATAATCTGGGAATTTTCTGAAAAAGATATTATTTCCACTTCAAAAAATGCTGCATTATTGGGCATCAAACTAAAAGGCAAATCGTATGGAGTTTATGCAAATAACCAATTAGAGCTTACTAAATGATGAACGCTGCGCCACTAGGAAAAACCACAGCTTTAATTGCATATGCACCGTTTGTTGGATTCTTGATTGCATTTTTTATAAATAAAGATGAAAATCATGAATTCGCAACTTGGCATATCAAGAATATGTTTGGATTGTTCATTTTTTTTATTGTTTCACTCATCGTGCAATCACAAGTTAATGTACGTGTTGGAGATATTTTATGGCTTATTTGTTGCTTGCTGTGGCTATATTGCTGGGCGATGGCCTTTTTCAATAAAGAAAAAGGCATTCCTTTTTTAAGTAAAAAATTTCAGGCTTGGTTTACGTTTTTAAATTAAAGTATTGATTATCTTTAGCTTATAAATAAAACTAACCTAATTTTAAAAAAAATGGAAACAACTTCAGACAACGGCAAAACAGTTGCCATCATTGCATACATTACACTTATAGGCTGGATTATCGCCCTTATAATGAATAACGGAAACAAAACTGCTTTAGGCTCTTTTCATGTTAGGCAATCTTTGGGGATTATGTGTGTGGGAGTACTATTAAGCATTGTCATAAGCTTTGTAGGCATTTCAATACTCAGTTGGATTGTTCAACTTGCAATTATAGTATTTTGGATTTTGGGATTGGTAAGCGCGGTTCAGGGCGAAATGAAACCCGTTCCAGTATTGGGCGAACAATTTCAAGAATGGTTTAAAGGAATTTAATTTTTTAAAAATTTTTTATGTGACCTTTTGAACTGAAAGACCTTCAGTTTAAAAGGTCTTGTTTATTTTTGCAAATTATGGAAAAACAAACTTTACTTTTAGAACACAATTACAAAGTGGCTAAAAACCCTTTAGAAAAACCACCAGCAATTATCATGCTCCACGGTTTTGGAAGTGATGAAAACGATTTGTTTTCCTTTGCCAGTGAACTTCCTGAAAAATATGCAATTGTTTCTTTAAAAGCACCAATACGCTTGGAACCATACGGAAATGCTTGGTACAATATCTATTTTGACAATTCTCAGGGAAAATTTAGCGATGATGAACAAGCAATTGCTTCGCGAGAATTGGTTGCGAAATGTATTGATGAAATAATTGAAAAATATAAACTAGACAAGAATAATATTACCCTACTGGGTTTCAGCCAAGGTACTATTTTAAGCTTCGCTGTTGCACTGAGCTATCCTGAAAAAGTAAAAAATGTAATTGGCTTGAGTGGGTATATTAACGAAGAAATTTTAAAAGATGGTTTTGAAAATAATGACTTCAGAAAGCTTAAAATCTATACTTCCCACGGAAATTTGGACCAAGTAATTCCTGTGCAATGGGCCCGAAGAACTGAGCCATTCCTTAAAAATCTAAAAATTGATTGTACGTACTCAGAATTTCCTGTGGGTCATGGCGTTTCACCGCAGAATTTTTTTGAGTTCAAAAATTGGCTGGAAAAGAAGTAATCAGTAACTCAATTTGGATAAAGAAGAGAAGCAATTGGGGTTAAGCCAATCTCATTCTTTTCATTAAAATAATATTCCAAAATCATTTCTCCCCAATATTTTCCATCGGTAAAATCTGCTTGTATCCATTTGTGGTTCAGGAATTTCAATTTATTGATTTTCATACTTCCATTCATTCCTTCAAACGGTACTAAAGGATTGCCTCCTTTCGTTAAATTAAAATCATAAATTTGATCTGAAACCAAAGCTTCAACATCTGCTGCTTCATAACCTAAATTTTCTAAATAGGTCATTGCATTGTCATTTCCTAGTAGTGTAAAATAATTTAAATCACGAACCTGGTTCTGCAAAACTTCAATAGAATCATTCGCTTTTTTACTATTTGCTTCAAGTTCTTCTATTCTGGATTCCTGAGATTCAAAAATTTTCTTTTCATTCATATATTGATAAAAAATAAAAAGCAAAGCGAAAAAAAACAGGTACATAAATATTTTATTCCTCATAATCAAATAGTTATAGTGAGTGTGTCGTACGCCAAATGGACATGTTCCGGAAGTGTTTTTTCAACTTCTTCATGAAAGCCCATCAAGTGGCTAATGTGTGTAAAATATGTTTTTTTAGGTTTCACTTTTTCAACAAAATCTAGTGCCTCAGTAATGTTGAAATGTGAATAGTGTGGCTTTTCCCGAAGGGCATTGATCACCAAAATCTTTGTCCCCTTCACTTTTTCAATTTCTTCTTCTGAAATGGTCTTTACATCGGTCAAATATGTAAAATCTCCTATCCTAAAACCCAAAACAGGGAGCGTATCGTGCATAGCCTCAATGGGAACCACTTTTTTTCCACTAATACGAAAGGGAGTGTCTTTATCAACTTCAATTTCTTCAATACTTGGTGCCCCAGGATATTTATTTTCTGTTTCAAAAATATAGGCGAAACGTTCATGCAAAGATTTAAAAACCCGCTTATGGGCATAAAAAGGCATATTGCCCTGTATAAAATTAAATGGACGAATATCGTCCAATCCTGCTGTGTGGTCACTATGCTCGTGGGTCAACAGGATACCATCAACTTTTGAAACATTTTCGCGCAACATCTGTTGCCTGAAATCTGGCCCACAATCAATTACATATGAAAAATCGTCCCAATGCAATAAAACAGATACCCTCAAACGTTTATCTTTTGGGTCGGTGCTTAAACAAACTGGGTGATTGCTACCAATTACGGGTATTCCCTGCGAAGTTCCGGTGCCAAGAAATGTAACAGTAAATATTGTGTTCATTCCCACAAAAATACTGGTATTTTTTTTGTTTACCTATTGTATTCGCTACCTTTGTTATATAAAAAATAGAACGTTGCTATGCCAGAAACCATAATAGGAGATAAGGAATTTGAGAATATCCCCTCCATAAAAAGTAAGGCTTTACGAATCAATCTGAACGAAAATATTTATGGCACTTTTGCCGAAATTGGTGCTGGCCAAGAAACCGTTCGCAATTTTTTCAGGGCTGGTGGTGCATCTGGAACCATTGCTAAAACAATGTCAGCCTATGATAAGGATTTTAGCGATGCTATATACGGAATAGAAGAAGACGGCAGATATGTAACAGAATCAAGGCTTCAGAAGATGCTCTCGCATGAGTTTAAGTTAATTATAGAACGTATTAATCGTGAGAAGCATCCTAACAGACTTTTCTTTTCATACGCCAACACAGTTGCCACAATTGATTTTGCAAAAAAATACAAAGGCCACGGCTGGGTAGGAATTCGGTATCAAATTGATCCAAAAGAACCCTATAATGAAATAACACTTCACATTCGTTTTCATGAAAATGATGCACAATTACAACAAATTACGCTTGGAACCTTAGGGGTAAACCTAATTTATGGCGCATACTATAAATATGACCAACCCAATAAATTGCTTCGATATCTTTACGATCATATTGATAAAGATAAAATTGAAATTGATACTATAAATTTCTCAGGGCCCCGTTTTGCTGAAGTTGATAATAGATTGATGAGTCTTCAGCTAATCAAGAATGGAATGACGGATGCGGTTATGTTTGACCCGGACGGGCACAACATACTACCGGCAAGAATTCTTTATAAGAAAAATATTTTGGCATTGCGCGGTAGTTTTAGACCTGTAACAAAGGTTAACATAGACATGTTTGAGCGTTCTTACGAAATGTTTCTCAATGAAAACAGAGTAGAAAAAGATAGAACCGAAGTCATTTTTGAAATCACACTTTCAAATCTTCGCGCTGAAGGTGAAATTGACGAAGAAGATTTTATGGACCGTGCTAGATTGTTATGCTCTCTGGGGCATACCGTTATGATTTCAAATTTTCAAGAATATTATAAACTGGTTGAATATTTCTCAAGGTATACCAAAATGCGTATGGGCCTGGCCATGGGCGTTAGCAACTTGGTAGATATTTTTGATGAAAAATACTATCGCCATTTGAGTGGTGGTATTTTGGAAGCCTTTGGAAAATTATTTTTTAAAGATTTAAAGGTTTACCTCTACCCTATGAAAGATCCAGAAACTGGAGAATACACCAATAGTGAAAACCTAAAAGTGCACCCACGAATGAAAGAATTGTACAAATTCTTCAAATACAACGGTAAGGTAGTTGACATTATTGATTATAATCCTGAAAATATGGACATTTTTTCACGCGAAGTACTGTCAATGATTGAAAACCAAGAAGAAGGTTGGGAAGAAATGTTGCCGCCTGGGGTTTCAGAAATTATAAAACGTAAGTGTCTTTTCAGTTATAAACCAACACCAGCAAAAATTAATAATTAATCCAGTATCTGCGCTGCGTGATCTTTGGTTTTTACTTTGTCAATGATACGCACAATGGTTCCTGTTTCGTCTATTATAAAGGTTTTACGGTGTATTCCGTCAAAATTTCTACCCATAAATTTCTTAGGCCCCCAAACTCCAAAGGCATTGATAACTTCCTTGTTTTCATCAGCAAGCAATGGAAATGGAAAATTGTATTTTTTTTTGAAATTTTTTTGCCGTTTTTCACTGTCAGCACTAACACCTAACAATTCAAAGCCTTCTTTTTGAAGTTCTTTATAATTATCACGAAGATTGCAGGCTTCAAGAGTACAACCAGGTGTATTGGCTTTTGGATAGAAAAAAACAACCCATTTTTTTCCTTCGTAATCCTTTGATGAAATTGCGTTTCCGTCCTGATCATTCACTTTAAAATTTGGAGCCTTGTCTCCTACCTGTACTATTTTCATTATCCTTATTTTTGTATAAAAGTACTCAAAATGACCAAGCAAGAAAAGGTTAATTTCGTTATTGATACGTTAAATAAGCTCTATCCAAAAGTTCCAATTCCTTTAGATCACAAAGATCCTTATACATTATTAATTGCTGTGTTACTTTCTGCACAAAGTACCGATGTTAGGGTAAACCAAATAACCCCACTTCTATTTGAAATTGCAGACAATCCTTATGATATGGTGAAGCTTACTGTTGAAGAAATCAGGGAAATTATAAAACCCGTAGGGCTTTCACCTATGAAATCCAAAGGTATCCATGGGCTTTCAAAAATGTTAATTGAAAAATACAACGGCAAAGTACCCGCAGATTATGAAGCACTGGAATCATTTCCAGCTGTTGGCCACAAAACTGCAAGTGTGGTGATGAGCCAAGCATTTAACATTCCTGCATTTCCAGTGGACACACACATTCACCGATTAATGTACCGCTGGGGATTTACAAACGGTAAAAACGTGGTTCAGACTGAAGCCGATGCAAAAAGACTATTTCCAAAGGATCTATGGAACAGACTCCACCTCCAAATTATATGGTATGGAAGACAATATTCTCCTGCAAGGGGCTGGGATTTAGATAAAGATATAATTACTAAAACCATTGGCAGAAAAACTGTTATTAATGACTATTTGAAAAAAAGTCGATGAGTTGAAAAGTTGAGTAAACTAAATTTTTATAAAAAAAACCCCGAAAAGCTAATTCCAGGGTTTTTCCAAAGTTTAGTTTAGAAGTGCTTCAAACTTCAATTTATTACAATGTATAACACTTAAAGCCTTAGAGTAATTTAAAAGAAAATCAATGGTTTCTTTTTTTGGGTTAAGATTGTCTTGTTTTTGGGGAATTTTTTCTGAGTAAAGTTTTGCCATTATTTAGAATTTTAGGTGATTATATTCTAATAACGCATTAAAACTTTATTTAGTATATCAATTCGTTAAAATTATATTTTTTTGGTCAATTACCTTTCTCAAATTAATCAAAGCATAGCGCATTCTACCCAAAGCCGTATTAATACTTACACCTGTTTTATCTGAAATTTCTTTAAAACTCATGTCTTTGTACATACGCATAACTAATACATCTTTTTGATCTTCTGGCAATTCTTCAATCAAACGACGCAAATCGCATTCAATTTGCTCTTTAATGAGTTGTTTTTCAGCATCTAAAGACGCATCACTCAAAACAGAAAAAATACTAAATTCTCCTGCATTATCAAATTTGGGCATTCTATTATTACGCCTAAAATGGTCTATAACCAAATTGTGCGCAATACGCATTACCCAAGGTAAAAACTTACCTTCTTCATTATATTTACCAAGTTTAAGGGTTTTAATGACTTTGATAAAGGTATCCTGAAAAATATCTTCAGTAATATCTCTGTCATAAACTTTAGAATAAATAAAACTATAAATTTTTTGTTTGTGCCTACTTATGAGTACAGATAGAGCACTTTCGTCTCCTTGCAAGTAGTTGCGGACTAAAACAGCATCAGTGATAAGTTCATGTTTCATAATCATTACTTTAAGGGCATAGAAGTTTCCTTCTTAGCTTGGGGTTCATTTTATAAAGTAATATTATGTTATAGGCAACTAATTTTTAACTGTTTATGCTTCAAATATAACAACAATCATTCCTAAAATGCAAAAAAAAAGACCAAACTTTAACATTTTAATGGACAATAAGTTTCTTTTTAGGATAAAATACTTATAGTATCTTTGCACTTCAATACGTTAAAATTCCTATGAATATCAACCTTTCCGAAGTTAATCCAAAGCAAAATATCATCATAAAAGGTGCCAATTTGCACAACCTTAAAAATTTGGATGTGGTGATACCTCGCAACAAATTGGTTGTTATTACAGGCTTATCAGGTTCTGGAAAGTCGAGTTTAGCATTTGACACCTTGTATGCTGAAGGACAACGACGTTATGTAGAAAGTTTATCAAGTTATGCCAGACAATTTTTAGGGCGACTTAACAAACCAAAAGTTGATTATATTAAAGGAATTGCACCTGCAATAGCTATTGAACAAAAAGTGAATTCAACCAATCCACGTTCAACGGTTGGCACTTCTACAGAAATTTATGATTACCTCAAACTTTTGTTTGCACGCATTGGCAAAACCTATTCAACTATTTCAGGAAAATTAGTAAAAAAACATACAACTGCTGATGTTATACAGCTTGTAAAATCATTTTCAGAGACCGAAAAATTGCTTCTCCTTGCTCCTATTGTATTAGAAGAAGGACGAACTATGGAAGACAAACTCAAAACCTTATTACAACAAGGTTATGCAAGAGTTAAACATGAAAATGAGGTGTTGCGAATTGAAGAAGCCATCCATAAAAAAATAAAAAAAGCTACATTTTTAGTAGTTGACAGAATTGTTGTCAAACATGAAGATGATTTTTACAACCGATTGGCAGACGCTATTGAAACTTCGTTTTTTGAAGGCAAAGGCACCACAATTATAGAGTCCTTATCTGATAATAAACAACATACCTTCAACAATAAATTTGAATTGGATGGTATGTCGTTTTTAGAACCTAATGTGCATTTGTTCAGTTTTAATAATCCTTATGGTGCTTGCCCTAAGTGTGAAGGTTATGGCGACGTTATTGGTATTGATGAAGATTTAGTCATCCCAAATACAGCCTTATCAGTTTATGAAAATGCCATTTTTCCTTGGCGAGGCGAAAGTATGAGTTGGTACAGAGATCAATTGGTTAACAATTCGCATAAATTCGATTTTCCTATACATAAACCTTATTTTCAATTAACTGAAGCACAAAAACAGCTAATTTGGGATGGCAATACCTATTTTGAAGGATTGAATTCATTTTTTGAAGAATTAGAATCTAAAGCTTACAAAATCCAAAACCGTGTAATGCTATCGCGTTATAGAGGCAAAACTAAATGCAATAAATGCCACGGAAAACGCTTGCGTCCTGAAGCCAATTACATCAAAGTTGGTAATGTTACCATTACAGACCTTGTAGAAATGCCTTTAAATAAGTTAACCGCTTTTTTTAAAAACTTAAAGCTTAACGCTTATGACGCTAAAATTGCAGAACGTTTACTAAAAGAAATCCATAATCGACTTAGCTTTTTATCCAATGTTGGTTTAGACTATTTAACACTTAACCGTCGCTCTAACAGCCTTTCTGGTGGCGAAAGTCAACGTATCAATTTAGCCACATCATTAGGTAGTAGTTTAGTTGGCTCAATGTATATTTTAGATGAACCAAGTATTGGTTTACATCCAAAAGATACTGAAAAGTTAATTGTTGTTTTAAAAGCGTTACGCGATTT
>JAGQYZ010000337.1 GCA_020435865.1 Aequorivita sp.
ATGTTTGACAACATCAACTTGTTATTTTTAATGAATGACTAAAGTACTATTTATTTTTTAAAAAGCAATAATGTTTTTTTATAGTCTATAAATATTATAGAAGCTATTATTGAAATGGAGTACTCCATTTTTCATCTATATATACATTAGCACCAGCTAAAGTCCTTAAAAATGCTATTACCGCATCCTTTTCATCTTGAGTCATATTAAGTTGTTGTGGGTTTCCATTGGGCCGTAATCTTGGGTCAAGGTTATTGTTTCCATTTAGGTTCATCTCATTGTAATGATTTAGAACTGTTATGAGGTTATTTGAAGCTCCAATATGCATAAATGGTCCGTTACTTTCACCATTTTGTTTAACCACATCTCTTAGGCTAGGTGCACGTGTAACACCTAGGTCAATTCCTGATCCATCGGCAGTGCCTATTGTTCCGTTGTTTAGTGAATTTGGGTCGATATCAAATTCTGGTCCTCGATGACATGCTGCGCAGCCCAGCCCACCATTAATTCTATTTCCGGTATTATCAAAAACAGGAGGTTGAAAAAATAGTTGTTTACCCATATTTTCTTGTTGACTAAAATTTGGAAATGGCTGTCCATCATTATTAACAAGGGCTCTTCCGGCATCATATTTACTGTCAAATGATTGAATGCTTCTTACGAATTGTGCCAATGCGCGTTGCATTCTTTCTTCTGAAATATCTGACGTACCGAAGGCTAATTCAAATAATACAGGATAGTACTCTATAGCAGATAATTTGGCTATTAGGTTATTAATATCTTGGTCTCCATCTTCACCACTAAAGCCCATTTCAAGATGGTCTTGTATAGGCATAGTGGTTTGTTGTTCTAAACTATTTGCACGCTCGTTCCAAAAAAACTTATCTTCAATAGAAAACCTAGCATTAATCAAGCGCATGGAATGCCTTACCGTTGAGCCATTTATGCCTGAACTAACGTTAAAAGTATCTCCAAATGCAAATTCTTGTTTGTGGCAACTTGAACAAGAAACTGAATTATCCGCAGATAAATTAGAATCATAAAATAAAACTCTCCCAAGAGTGGCGATTTCATCTGTTATTTGATTGTTGGGTGGAGTGTTGTCCTTCGTAATATATGCAGGAATTTCCTGTGCGCTATAGTTTGGTAATTCTTGAAAATTAATATTTAGAAAATTAGATAAATCTATATCTTCTGTAACATTAACATAATCTGGTGAATTATCATTTGAGCAAGATGTTATTAGTACAATTAGGAGTAATATACAAAGCCCTTTCATAAATTAATTGATTTGATTAATAAATGATTAAGACTTTAGCTAAGTCGAAAAGTTTAATTGTATTACCTCAATTTCGGATACTCTGAAGGATTCACTTCATGCATAATTCCATAAACCTTTTCATAAACATCTTCTACAGAAGGCTTGCTAAAGTAATCACCATCGGTTCCATAAGCGGGACGGTGGTCTTTAGCGGTAAGTGTTTGTGGTTTGCTGTCCAAATGTTTGTAACCTCCCTGCACTTCTAAAATGTGGTTTAAGATGTAGGCCGAAGCTCCGCCAGGAACATCTTCGTCAATAACAAGCAAACGGTTGGTCTTTGCTATACTCTTTACGATATCGTGGTTAAGATCTAAAGGAAGCAAAGATTGTACGTCAATAATTTCAGCATCAATATCGGCTTGGTGCAGTTCTTTTGCTGCCTCTTCCACAATTCGTAAAGTGCTTCCGTAAGAAACCAAAGTGATGTCTGTTCCTTCTTTTATGGTTTCAACTACGCCTATTGGGGTTTTGAGTTCGCCGAGGTTGTTTGGTAATTTTTCCTTTAAGCGGTAACCGTTCAAACATTCAATAACCAATGCAGGCTCGTCGGTTTCCAGTAATGTATTGTAAAAACCCGCTGCCTTGGTCATATTTCGTGGTACGAGTATGTACATTCCACGGAGCAGGTGAATCAAGCCGCCCATTTGTGAGCCACTATGCCAAATTCCTTCCAGTCTGTGGCCCCGTGTCCTTACAATCAATGGTGCTTTTTGAGTACCGTTTGTTCTGTAACGCACGGTCACTAAATCATCACTCATTATTTGTAGGCAATACAAAATATAATCTAAATACTGAATTTCTGCAATAGGGCGCAGGCCGCGCATTGCCATCCCAATTCCCTGCCCGAGAATGGTAGCTTCACGAATTCCAACATCGGCAACCCTAAGTTTGCCATATTTTTCCTGCATTCCTTCTAAGCCTTGGTTTACGTCGCCAATCTCACCTGAATCTTC
>JAGQYZ010000338.1 GCA_020435865.1 Aequorivita sp.
GTTTTTGCTGGCGTGCATTTTATGGCCGAAACCGCTAAAATATTAAACCCTAACAAAAAAGTTTTGCTGCCCGATTTAATGGCGGGCTGTTCGCTGGCAGATTCATGCCCGCCCGATGCTTTCCGAAAATTAGTAGAGGCGCATCCAAAGCACGTGGTAATAACGTACGTGAATTGCTCCGCGGAAGTAAAGACATTGAGCGATATTATCTGTACTTCTTCCAATGCCGAAAAAATAGTGAATTCCGTACCGAGGGATGTTCCGATTATTTTCGCCCCCGATAAAAATCTTGGGAAATATATTCAGAAAAAAACTGGAAGAGAAATGCTGCTTTGGGACGGTGCGTGTATTGTGCACGAAGCTTTTTCAATAGATAAATTGCTGAACCTTTACAAAGAGCACCCTGGTTCCAAAATAATTGCGCACCCTGAAAGTGAGAGCCATATTTTGGAAACTGCCAATTATATCGGTTCCACGGCGGGAATGATTGATTATGTGAAAAAACATCCTTCGGAAAAATTCATCGTTGCCACCGAAGCCGGAATCCTTCATAAAATGCAACAGGAAGTCCCACAAGCCGTATTGATTCCCGCGCCTGCGGAAGAGGACAACACCTGCGCTTGCAGTGAATGTGCGTTTATGAAAATGAACACTTTGCAGAAATTGTATAATTGTTTGCTGAATGAAAATCCGCATATCGAAGTTTCCGAAGAAATACGGAAAAAAGCAATTCTGCCCATTGAACGAATGCTGGAATTATCGAAATAATGATGGAAACCAATATTTTGATTATCGGTTCGGGTGTAGCGGGATTAACTTTAGCAGTGAAACTTGCTGAAAGATTTCCGAAGAAAAAAATTACCGTGGTTACCAAAGCCCACCAGTCAGAATCGAACACCAAATATGCTCAAGGCGGTGTGGCGGCGGTTTTCGATTTAAAGGAAGATTCCTTTCAAAAACACATTGAAGACACGCTTATTGCTGGCGATGGACTTTGTGATAAATCCGTTGTGAAAATGGTTATAAAGGACGGTCCACAAAGATTGAAGGAACTTATGGAATGGGGTGCCAATTTTGATACCGAAGCCAATGGCGAACTTACTTTGGGTAGGGAAGGAGGCCATTCCGAATTTAGGGTTATACATCATAAAGATACCACAGGCAACGAAATAGAGCGCGCACTTTTGGAGCGCAGCAATCAACTTGTGAATATTACATTGCTGCCGCATCATTTTGCGATAGATTTGATTACGGAACACCATTTTTCAGATAGTAAAACTGAAAATCTTTCGTGTTACGGTGCTTATGTTTTGGACCAGATTTCTGGAAATATTTTTACCATAAAAGCAGAATGCACTACGCTGGCTTCGGGCGGAATGGGGCAGGTTTACGGACATACTACCAACCCAGCCGTGGCTACGGGTGATGGTATTGCGATGGCTTATCGCGCAAAGACGAGGATCCAGAATATGGAGTTTATCCAGTTTCATCCCACTGCGCTTTACGATGGACATAACGAGGCTTCTTTTTTAATTTCTGAAGCGGTACGTGGCTTTGGCGCGTTTCTTCGGAATAAAAA
>JAGQYZ010000339.1 GCA_020435865.1 Aequorivita sp.
CGCTTTGTTTTAATCCATTTATCGCCATCAATACCAAATACCAAATTATCTTTTGAGAGCTTCTTAACATCGCTGTAGGCTAAACCAGTAAAGCAACAGAAAATGAAAATGTCTCTTACTTGCTCTAATCTTGGTGTATGCAATTCTTTATCGAGCATATCTTGTATTTCTTCTTCTGATAGGAATTGACGCTCAACTTCTTTTAAACGTACTTTGTAATTAAGAAAAGGGTCTTTTGCTATCCAACCATTAGCTAAAGCAATACGCACTATTTTTTTGAAGTTCTTTATGTATTTAATAGTGCTGTTATGTCCGCAGTTTCTAACCGTTTTTAAGTAAAACTCAAAGTCTGTTATAAATTGGTGATCTATACGCTTTATGCTTATATCACTTACTTTGTACTGATGTTGCATAAACTCTTGTAGATGTTTAGATACGGTTTTGTAGCGTTCTAAAGTACCTGCCGAAAACTCTCTACCTACTAATTTTTCTACTTGTTTATTATGGTTTTCAAAAATGGTTATTAGAGTGCGCTCTTTTTCTTCTATGCCTAATAACTTATTCTTTAGGGTTTCTGTAGTTACTGGCTTATCATCTTGGATTAAGTCTCTTTGACTTTGATATACTTTTGTAGTAAGCGAATCTAAATAGGCGTTAAGCTCTCGTATATCTTCAGTTCTTCCAATAGCTTTATTGGCTTGATTGCTCCATTTGTCAATCTCAATAGTTCGCTTTGTACTGATTTCTGTACGTTTACCATCTATGGTAATACGTAGATAGATTGGGCATTTGCCCTGTGCATCTACTTTACTTTTCTTCAAGTAGAATAATAAACCAAATGTTTTGTTCATTCTGGTGACCTTTAAAATTATACATTAATTTACGAAATAATCAGGTCTTTAATTTGATTTAAATAGCTGATTTGTAAACAGTTATTAACAAATAGGTGACCTAAAAAAGGTTTTAAAAAGGTCACCCAATAGGTCACCAACAGAATGGTTTTTAATACACTTTTTGCTGTTTTGCAGAAACTAAAAAGTCCCGTAAACATAGTGTTTACAGGACTTTGCTCGATTTTGAATAAATCTTAGCGGAGAAAGAGGGATTCGAACCCCCGGAGGTGTGACCCTCAACAGTTTTCAAGACTGCCGCATTCGACCACTCTGCCATTTCTCCATTAGCGGGTGCAAATATAGAAAGCTTTTTTGAAATATTCTAATCCTTTTTTGATGTTTTTATTTGTCAAACTTAATCAGTACTATATATGCTTAAAAGCACATTAAAATTAAGGGTATGGCCCCAAAAATAGTTACATAATTTCAACTGTAATATTTTTAGTAATTTTAATTATCAAACCAACTTGTAATGAAACGCCTAAAGCTACTACTTTCTTGCTTACTTCCCTTCGTTGCTTTTTCGCAGAGCAACAAGCAAGTAGCTTTTCGTGAACTTACAGTTGAACAAGGATTGTCACAAAACAGTGTGGTTAGTATTGCGCAAGACAGTACTGGGTTTATGTGGTTTGCTACTCAAGACGGGCTCAATAAATATGACGGGCGCAATTTCACACATTATGATATTCAGTTTGAAGATGTAACACGCCCAAGTTATAGTAAACTTGGTAAAATATACGTAGCAAAAACCGGGGAGTTTTGGATTATTTCAAATTCCGGAAAGTTGGAAAAATTTAATTATAAAAGTGATACTTTTAAATCTGTCTCAAATATTAAAAATGTTAATACTCTAATTCAAGATAAAACTTTAAACTACTTTTTAGGAACCTACGGAAGCGGTATATATAAAATTGATAATAAAACTGGCGATACCATTCAATTTTTAAAACCAAAAGACGCACATCGTACGATATATGATTTTTTTGAAACATTCGATAAAACCATTATAGCATCAACAGACAACGGTTTTTTCGAAATAGATAATGATAAATATGTTTTCCGGGAAATTTTATCTGGAACAAATTTTAGCGCACTTTCACAATCTGAAAACAATATACTTTATCTTGGAAGTTATGGAAAAGGGCTTTTTATAAAACACCCAAACGATACAGGTTTTAAACAATTCACAGGCTTTAAAGACTCCAAAATACCCAAAGATTTAATCATCCAGGATCTTTTGGTCGATAAACGAAACCAGTTATGGATTGCGACTTATGGACAAGGCGTTTATTTGGTTGATTTTGAAAATAAAACCATTCAGAATTTTACCGAGAATAAAAACAATCCCTATGCCTTGCATTATAATGATGTGCTCAGTCTATATGAAGATAATACAGGAACCATATGGCTGGGCACCGACGGTACAGGATTGAGCTATTTTGATGAATATCTCGTAAAATTTAATGTATTAACAAATGATCAAGTACCCTTAAATGTAAATGTGGACGTTATAAGGGCGATTACAAAAGATTCTGAAAACAATATTTGGCTTGGGACTTCTGGAAAGGGATTGACTCGGTTTAATATTGAAAAGCAAGATTTTTACACATATACTACTCAAAACGCTACCCTTTTGGGTGACAGAATTATGAGTTTACTTTTTGATGATGGCTATCTTTGGATAGGCCATCAAACCCATGGGCTGCAGTTACTGGATGCCAAGGGAAATATTACTTCTTTTAAGGAGACTGCTTCATTCACCATTTGGAAAATCTATAAAGATAAAAAAGGCACGCTCTGGCTATGTACAAGAGATCATGGTCTTATTCAATTTGATAAAAACCTTGGAATCGTTCAGCAGTTCACAAATGAGAATTCAAAACTTACCACAAATAATATCAGAACCATTGAACATGGAGGGGATGATGAACTTTGGATTGGGACAGAAACTGATGGGTTGTTCAAGTTTGATTTCAAAACCGGGGAAATTGAAAAAATAAAAAATATAAATAGTAATGTGAAATCATTATATTTCAATGGTTCGGTGCTTTTTATAGGAACAAACGGTGATGGTCTGCAAGTTTTCAACCCCAAGGAAAAAATAGTTCAAAAATATTCAACCCAAGATGGGTTGCCCAATAATGTTATTTATGGAATTCTTCCTGATGAAGAGGGCTATATTTGGTTGAGCAGCAACAAAGGAATCTCGAAGCTTAAAATTGAAAAAAATACAATCTCAGAAATCGAAAATTATAATAATTATGACGGGCTTCAGGCTTTTGAGTTTAACACAGGGGCCTATTATAAAGACGATGATGGAATCTTGTATTTTGGTGGATTGGAAGGACTCAATTGGTTTAATCCAAACCAGTTAACAACAAACCCAATAAAGCCAAAAACTGTTATTTCGGGCTTTGAGGTATTTAATAAAGAAAAAGCACTTATTGAAAACCAAAAACTAAATTATAATGAAAATACCGTAACCTTTACATTTTCATCTTTACACTTTTCCCAGCCAGAGCGCAATCAGTACAAATATAAACTCATTAATAATGATGCTGATTGGATTGCCTCCGGAAATAACAACGTTGCCCACTATACCAATTTACCACCTAATACGTATGAGTTTCAGGTTATTTCTAGTAATTATGATGGGGTTTGGAATACAGATCCGGCAACCTATTCATTTACGATCTTAAAACCTTGGTATGCCACCAATTTTGCAAAAGTGATTTATGCAGTATTGTTTCTTTTGTTCTCATTCTACCTCTATAGCTATTTAAAATGGCGCTGGCAAATAAAGAACCAATTGCGATTAGAACATGAAGAAACAGAACGTCTTAAAAAACTGGATGAATTGAAGACCAAACTCTACACTAACATTTCACATGAATTCAGAACCCCTTTAACGCTTATTTCAGGACCCATAGAGAACCAACTTGCAAAATCTAAAATTTCTAAAGACGATAAAAAAGAACTAACACTGGTAAAACAAAACGCAGATAGGTTACTGAGCTTGGTTGATCAAATGCTCGATTTGTCTATGATAGATTCTGGGCAACGTAAATTAACTATAAAACAAGGAAACCTTTCAATTTTGCTCAAACAGCTTATTAGTGCATTTCAGTATAAAGCATCTGAAAAAAAGATAACTATTACTAGCAAAATCCACGAATTAAAAAATGTTTGGTTTGATAAAGATATTATTGAAAAAGTAACTTCAAATCTTTTATCAAATGCCATAAAATATGCCCCAAACGAAAGCACAATAGCTTTTGAGGCAAACAGGCAGGAAGAAATGTTGGTCCTGTCTATTTTAAACAAAACAAATAATGTTGGTAAAAAAGACTTAAGTAAGCTATTTCAGCGTTTTTACCAAGATAATAATTTGTCAGAAGGCGTGGGCGTTGGGTTGGCTTTGGTTCGGGAACTTGTAACCCTTTCAAAAGGCACTATTATTGCCAATAATATTGATGATGATAAAATTCAGTTTACCGTAACGCTTCCCATAAATAATACTGCTTTTGAAGATGAGGTTATTACTAATGAGGAAAATATTACAATTACCGAACCAACGGCAAAGCAAAAAACTAAAAACTCAAATAAAGACAAACCAGTTTTATTGATTGTTGAAGACGAGCTCGATATTCGTGTTTTTATTATCTCAACTTTTATGAATGATTATCAAATTGTTGAGGCCGAGAACGGAAAAATAGGTATTGAAAAGGCGTTGAAAGAAATGCCAGATTTAATAATAAGCGATATTATGATGCCTGAAGTTGATGGAATTCAGCTTTGTAACACTCTTAAAACAAATGAACTAACCAGCCACATTCC
>JAGQYZ010000015.1 GCA_020435865.1 Aequorivita sp.
GAAGTGAACTTTTGTGCAGACTGGATGGAAATGTCCCCAATGGTTATGAAAAGGTCTTCCGCTTCACTTTTGTCCAATAAATAACGGATTAAACTTGTGGCAGATCTTCCTGCGCCGATAATTAATATGTTTCGCATTGGGAGAGTTTTTGTTAACTTTGGAGATAGATTTTGTAAAAGACGAAATTACTAATTCCAAATTTTAAAAATGACAGTTTTTGATAAAAAAATGGTGGCGACAGCTTCTTTACTTACCGCCGCCACTATTGCTCTGGGAGCTTTCGGGGCACACGGTTTAAAAAATATTGTGGAAGCTTCAGCATTAAATACATTTGAAACTGGCGTACGCTACCAAATGTACCATAGTCTTGCTATTTTAGTATTGGGATTGGCACCTTCAATTCCAGAAAAAATTAAGAAAACTGTATTTTGGATTTTTATTTTAGGAATTATTCTTTTTTCAGGATCAATTTATTTGCTTGCGCTGAATGCTATATTGCCTTTTAATGCTGCCAAGATTGGATTTATAACGCCAATTGGGGGTTTAATGTTTATCCTTGGATGGTTTTGGTTTGCGTATAAAATACTTACGTTAAAGAAGCGATAAATGTCTTTTATATTTTCTTCAATCTCTCTAAGATTTGCTACTTTTGTACTCTACAAAATTTAAAAAAGGTATGGTCGATAAAAACCAAGCTACGAAAACGATTTCGGTTGACAAATACGGAATCAAAAATGCAAAAGTTAAATATCAACTTTCTTCTGAAGAACTTCACGACGAAACATTACAAAAAGGGCAAGGAAAAGAAGCCGCTAGCGGTGCCTTGGCAGTAGACACCGGAGAATTTACCGGAAGGTCACCAAAAGACAGGTTTATTGTAAAAGATGATGTTACACGCGAAAAAGTGTGGTGGGGAAATGTAAATATTCCATTTCCACCAAATATGTTTGATGCACTTTATGACAAAGTTGTTGATTACCTTTCAGGAAAAGAAATTTACGTTCGCGACAGCTATGCCTGCGCTGATAAAAAATATAAATTGAATATCAGGGTTATTACAGAAAACCCCTGGTCAAACATGTTTGCCCACAACATGTTTCTTCGCCCAAATGAAGAAGAATTAGCATCTTTTGATCCAGAATGGCTAATTGTGAACGCTCCAGGATTTATTGCAAACCCAGAAGTAGATGGTACACGCCAGCATAATTTTGCGATATTGAACTTCACCAAAAAAATTGCTTTAATTGGCGGTACGGGATATACTGGCGAAATAAAAAAAGGAATTTTTTCTGCCCTTAACTTTATTCTTCCTGTTTATAAGAATACAATGCCAATGCACTGTTCTGCCAACGTTGGCGAAGATGGTGAAACTGCTATTTTCTTTGGGCTTTCCGGAACCGGTAAAACAACCCTTTCTGCAGATCCAAATCGTAAATTGATTGGTGATGATGAGCATGGTTGGACCGCGGACAATACTGTCTTCAATTTTGAAGGAGGTTGCTACGCTAAGGTCATCAACCTTACGGAAGAACACGAACCAGATATTTACAACGCAATAAAACCAGGGGCAATCCTTGAAAATGTTGTGATGGATGAAAATGGTGAAGTTGATTTTGCCGATACTTCAATTACCCAAAACACAAGGGTAAGCTATCCAATCTATCACATAAATAATATTCAAGTGCCGTCAATTGGTCACAACCCGAAAAATATTTTCTTTTTGACAGCTGATGCTTTTGGAGTTTTGCCTCC
>JAGQYZ010000340.1 GCA_020435865.1 Aequorivita sp.
GTGAAGCGCTTGATTAAAGAGTAATCACCAAATAACCAACCAAAATGAGAAAACCCCTTCAGCTTTTGCTGAGGGGGTTTTTGATTTTGAAACATTCAGATAATAATGTTCATTAATTCTATATCTTTACGTTTCCATAAAAAATCAACAAATAATACATACAGATGAAAAAAGCAATTCCCTTTTTAGTGCTCGCCATGCTTGTTGTGGCTTGCAACAATTCCAAAGAAAAAGAAAACCCAAACAAAAGTGAAGAACAGATGAGCAATACTGAAAACCCGTTACTTTCAGAAAGTACATTACCCTATGGGGCACCGGATTTTTCAAAAATAAAAGACGAAGACTTCAAACCCGCAATGCTTGAAGGAATTGAACAGCAAAAGGAGGCTGTAAACGCCATAGCAAATAGCTCAGAAGAGCCTACTTTTGAAAATACGGTTCTTGCTCTTGAAAAGAGTGGTAAATTACTGAACAGAAGTTCACAAATTTTTTATGCTCTTGCTGGCTCAAATACCAACGATACTTTACAAGCTGTGGAAGAAGAAATGGCTCCAAAATTAGCAGCCCAGAATGATATGATTTATTTGAACGATAAATTGTTTCAACGCTTTAAAACACTTTATGATAAAAAGGAAGCACTAAACTTAGATGCCGAATCATTAAAATTACTTGAAAATTACTATGAAAATTTTGAAATAGCAGGAGCCAAACTCTCTTCAGAAGACAAAGAAAAACTGAAGGAATACAATGAAAAAATAGCGACACTTACTACCAAATTTGGTAAAATGCTCTTAGATGCCAATAATGCAGGTGCCGTAACTTTCACTAATAAAGATGATTTAGCAGGAGTTGATGAGGACTTCCTAAAATCTAAAAAAAACAAAGACGGAAATGGCTGGACCATTCCATTGCAGAATACAACCCAACAACCTTTGTTGCAATCTATGGAGAATAGAGAAAGTCGTAAAAAACTGTTTATAGCAGCATGGAATAGAGCCGATCAAGGAGCAAATGATACTAGAGAAACCATCAAGGAATTGGTTGAGGTTCGTGCCCAAAAAGCAAAACTCTTGGGCTTTAATAACTATGCTGAATGGAGCCTGCAAAAAACCATGGCTAAAACTCCAGAGAATGTGAATAAATTTTTCAGTGGGCTTATTCCAGCTGCCACTGCCAAAGCGCAAACGGAAGCTGATGAAATTCAGAAAATGATAAAATCCAAAGGACAGGGTTTTACACTCGAACCTTGGGATTGGAACTACTATGCTGAAATGGTGCGTAAAGAAAAATACGATCTTGATGAGAACCAAATAAAGCCTTATTTTGAAATAAACAATGTTTTGGAGAAAGGTGTGTTCTTTGCTGCAAATAAGCTTTATGGCATAACCTATAAAGAAAGAACCGACATTCCAGTATATCAAGAAGACGTAAAGGTATATGAGCTTTTTGAAGAAAATGGCGATCCACTAGGTCTTTTCTATACAGATTATTTTGCACGCCCTAGTAAAAGTGGTGGTGCTTGGATGGATAATTTTGTTACTCAATCTAAATTGTATAACAAAAAGCCAGTTATATATAATGTGTTGAATATTCCAAAACCTGTTGGAAATGACCCAGCTTTGTTGACTTATGACGAGGTATCGACCATGTTTCACGAGTTTGGTCATGCACTTCATGGGTTATTTGCAAATCAACAATATCCTTCACTTTCGGGAACTTCTGTTGCTCGCGATTTTGTTGAATTCCCTTCCCAGTTCAATGAAAACTGGGCATTATATCCAGAAGTACTCAAAAACTATGCGCTTCACTATAAAACAGGAGAGCAGATTCCACAGGAACTGATTGATAAAATAAAGAATTCTGGCACCTTTAACCAAGGGTATAGCCTTACGGAAAACTTAGCTGCGAGTAATTTGGATATGCAATGGCATACCATTGCTGCCGATAGAAAAATAGAAGATGTAAACGCTTTTGAAAAAGAAGCTTTACACAAAACGAAACTTGATGTGGTGCAAGCAGTACCACCAAGATATCGTTCTACATATTTCTCTCACATTTTTGCTGGAGGATACGCTGCGGGTTATTATTCCTATTCTTGGACCGAAATGCTAGATCACGATGCCTTCAACTGGTTTGAGACCCACGGAGGAATGACCCGTGAAAACGGGCAACGTTTCCGCGATATGGTACTTTCTAGAGGGAATACGTTAGATTTAGAAAAAATGTACAAAAACTGGCGCGGTAGTGATCCTAAAATTGAGCCTATGCTTAAGGCCCGAGGATTGGAGTAAAAATTGAAATATAAACCAATGAATCCACGGATAGTTTTTAGGATTATTCGTGGATTCGTGGTTTTAATAGTATAACTGCCTTTCTGTTCGGGTGTTTTATAGCTTCACTGAAAAATGTATAGAGCACGAATTTGTAATAAAAACTGCTTTAACAAACACTATTTCAAATTCACAAAATCAAAGATTCATGAATTTACTTTTTAGGATGCACTAACTTTAATTCATCAATCAAATGCTTCGCTCCAGCATATTTGTCAATTATAAAAAGCACATAGCGAATATCAACCATTATGTTTCGGGATAGGGCAGGGTCATAGTATAAATCACTCATTGTGCCTTCCCAAACGCGGTCGAAATTTAAACCTATTAAGTTTCCATAAGCATCAATTGCAGGGCTGCCAGAGTTTCCACCTGTGGTATGGTTGGTACCTATAAAGTTGACTGGCATCTTTCCGTTTTCACCATATTGGCCATAATCTTTAGCTTTATAAAGATCAATCAGCTTTTGCGGTACATCAAATTCATAATCACCTGGAACGTATTTCTGCATAACCCCCTCCAAATGGGTTACGGGTTCGTAATAAATAGCATCAGCAGGCGAATAGCCAGCCACTTTTCCGTACGTAACGCGCAACGTGCTGTTGGCATTCGGGAAAATACGAGCGTCTTTTGGACTCAATTCCAGTAGCGCCTTCATATAATCCCGCTCCAAACTAGAGATGTTCAGTTCCAGCTCTTCATATTTAGGAGCTACTTTTTCAAAATAAGCATCTGCCATTTCTTTTACAATTTGGAAACCAGGATCATTGTTCAACTTCGCAATAACTGTTTCGGCATCGCCTTCCAATAAACTCTTAAGGGAGTTATAATCCACAAAAGCAGAATGATTATATACGTTGTTTGTTACCTGTTCAGTATTCATATTCTTAAAAGAAGCAGGTAAAAACTGTTGTGGCACCCCTTCTGCGTATAGCACAATCAAAGCCTCAAAAACCTCTTTGTCCACTTGCTTGCTGTAATCTTTAAACTGGCCTTCCAGTCGCTCCACCATATTGTTTCTTCTGTCCTCAAAAGATTGGGCACCACGGTTTTCATAAATCTGTTTTAATTGATACGCTTGGTATGCCGTTCTAAGAAGTTCCACATTTCGCAATACGGTTTCTAAAAAGTATTCCCGGGCAAGGACATATGGCTCAATTTCGGTGTAATATTTTTCAAATTGCGGTAACAACTGTCCATATTCCTGCTGTTTTCCTTTTTTGTTTATCTGGGAAGTAAGTGAATTTTCTTGCTGTTTTTTAATACCTACCGCGTTCGACTTTTTCAAGCCGAGGGTCTCCCCCTTCCACTTTTTCCAATAGTTGGCAATTCGAGCATACTTGGAAGCGTACTGAATCTTGATCTGTGGATCGGCACGCATATATTTATCCTGAATGGCCAAGGCCGCATCCCTTATTGCAATACGGGCTGGATTGATGGTGTTTATAACCTGCTCAATGGCAACCGATGGTAAGTATTCATCGGTAGTTCCGGGATAGCCGAAGACCAAAGTGAAATCATTTTCGGCTACACCATCTAAGGAGATTGGCAAGAAATGTTTTGGGGTGTAAGGCACGTTGTCTTTAGCATATTCCGCGGGGCGATTATTCTTGTCGGCATAAATTCTGAAGAGGGAAAAATCGCCTGTATGTCTTGGCCAAACCCAGTTATCGGTATCGCTTCCAAACTTTCCAATGGAAGAAGGAGGCGCACCCACTAAGCGAATATCTTTATAGGTTTCCACCACAAAAAGCATATATTGATTGCCTTCATAAAAAGTGCGTACACGGTTTTCTTGCCACGCTTCTTTAGGTGAGGTCTGCACTACATTCGCAATGTTTGCCTCAATTATTTTTTGTTTGTCTACCTCGTTCATAGCTTTAGAAATGCCGTTCATTACTTGGGTGGTCACGTCTTCAATTTTCACTATAAATGTAGCGCTAAGGCCAGGGTTGGGTAATTCGTCTTGCATGTTCATAGCCCAAAAACCATCTTGAAGATAGTCGTGCTCTAATGTTGAGTGGCTTTGTATCTGTGAGTAGCCACAATGGTGGTTGGTAAGCAAAAGCCCTTGGTTACTGATAATTTCGGAAGTACAGCCACCGTTAAAGTGAGGCACGGCATCCTTTAGACTGGCATTGTTAACATCATAAATATCCTTAGCGGTCATTTTCATGCCAAGATTTGTCATTTCGGTTTCGTTCATTCCTTCCAAAAGTGAAGGAATCCACATGCCGCCTTGCTGTGCAAAAAGCGGAAGTGATAAAAAGAGAATAAGTAGGCGTAGTAATTTCATATTCGTAGTTTTCTAATGATAGCCTGCAAGATAATAATACGGACGGGATTTCGGAAATTGACTAGCTATACTTAGGGAACAATATTGAATTGATTAATAGAGTTTGCCAAGGTAGTAATTTTATAGAACCACTCCATTTAAAGGAGTTACCAAAACTCCTTTAATTATTTATAGCTTCAAAAACTTTGTATTTAAAAAAATCGCCCGGAATAATTTCCGGGCGATTTCTCTCATTTTAACAATCAACAGTTATAAAAAACTATTCTTTCAACAA
>JAGQYZ010000016.1:0-3779 GCA_020435865.1 Aequorivita sp.
GAAAAAACTACTATTTCACAAGAAGATATTACAACAGTCAATCTAGAAAACAGCATCGACAACAAAAAAATGAAAACGGTAGCACTGATGCTCCCTTTCCGATTAACTCGCAGCGCAAATGATTCTACCCAAACTGACCAGGATCTTCTGAAAAGAGACCCAACTCTGCGTGTGGCTCTCGATTTTTATAGCGGTGCGCTGATGGCTGCTGAATTTGCAAAGGATAAAGGAATTTCTGTAACCCTAAATGTTTATGACACTGAAAAGAGCGATAGCAAAGTAGCTTCCATTATTTCAAGAAATGAGTTCAAAAATGTAGATGCCGTAATTGGGCCTTTGCTTCAAAAAAATGTGGAAAAGGCTTCCGATTTGCTTAAGAACGAAAAAATTCCTGTTTTTTCACCTTTGAGCAATAGAGATATGGCTATGAACGACAATCTCTTTCAAACGCTTCCCACTGATGCGGTGCTTCAGAAATTGATGATTCGTTATATAAAAGAACACAGTTCTGGAAAAAACATTATTATTATTTCAGATTCAAAAAAGGCGAAACAGCGCGAGATGATTAAAGAAGAAATACCAACTGCTAAAACGGTCTCACCACGTGGTGGTGGCTATATTCAGGCGAGCGATGTTACTTCAGTTGCTTCCAATGGAATGGAAAACTGGGTAGTCCTTGAATCTGAAAACCCTGTTTTAGTAAGTAGCGCGGTAAATGTTCTTGCTGCAATGCCTGAAAATTATAAAATTCGTTTATTCACTTTGAACCGAAATGAAGCTTATGAATGGCATGAAGTTTCTAGTATCCGTTTGGCGAAATTAAATTTCACCTTTCCTTCCGTAAACCGAGATATTGCTGAAGATGAGCGCAGCCCTTTTTTAATAAGCTATAAAAATAAATACGGCGTTTTGCCTAACCGATATGCCATTCGCGGATTTGATGTAACTTATGATGTGCTGCTGCGATTGGCTTCAGAAAAAGATATTTATGATGCCGTAATGCCCGAAAGTGAAACCGTTTATATTGAAAACAAATTTCGTTATGAAAGATCGGACAAGGAAGGGTATTGCAATGAAGCTGCTTATATTTTAAAGTACAATGACGAACTTAAATTTGAAGTAGTAGAATGAGTACCGCTAAAGTAACCTATCTCGGAAATCTTCGCACTGAAAATGAACATTTAAAATCAGGTAATAAATTCATAACTGATGCCCCAACGGACAACAATGGAAAGGGCGAAGCGTTTTCCCCAACCGATACCGTGGCCACGGGACTTGCCAATTGTATGATTACGGTTATGGGCATTAAAGCCCGTGATATGCAAGTGAATATGGATGGCACCACGGCCATGGTCACCAAGACTATGGCTGCCGACCCGCGCCGTATTTCAAAAATAGAAGTGATCTTGAATTTTCCTGACGGTATAGACACGCAATCTCAAAAAATACTTGAACACACAGGAAGGACTTGTCCTGTACTTTATAGTCTTCACCCAGATATTGAAAAGGTGATTGTTTTTAATTGGTAGGGCCTCCTCAAACCCCTCCAAAGGAGGGGCTTTAATAGGGTACTATTTTTGATAATTCGTAAGTATGAAACTACTTTTTGCCTTTATATTTTCCTGTTTACTTTTCCCTCAACTCAATTCGGAAAAGATTTTTTGGAAGGAAAACCAAAAATTAACTTGGGAGGATTTTACAGGAAAGCCGTTACAAAGTGCCAGTTTTGTGGCCAGCACCAATACAGGTATCAGCTTCCGCTATTCGTATTCAATAAAAAATGGTGACATAGATGTAAATTATTCCGTAGAAAGTTTTTTTGAACCCACTGGATCTTGGTATTTACCAGAACGAGTCAATCCCTATATTTTACAGCATGAACAGGCGCATTTTGATATTTCAGAATTGCACGCACGTATACTCCGTAAAAATCTTGAAGGAAGAAAATTCTCTAAAAATGTAAAGTCAGAAATAGAACGTATTTATCAGGAAGTAGAACAAAAAAGACGGGCAATGCAAACAAAATTTGATGCTGAGACTGACCATTCCCGCAATGCCGAAAAAGAGGCTTTCTGGCAGAAATATATCGCTAATCAACTTGCCGCATACAATGCTTGGAAGTAGCCCAGACCCAAACCACTTAGTGGAACTGGCAAACTACAAAATGCCTTTCGGAAAATATGAAGGTTATTATTTGGCAAACATTCCCGAATATTATTTTGTATGGTTTAAACAAAAAGGATTTCCCGAAGGAAAATTGGGACGGATGATGGCCGAAATGTATGAATTGAAACTAAATGGATTGGAAGGTTTGATTCAAAAGCTCATAAAAAAGTGAAGAAGCTTCTCAGTTATATTTGGCCAACTACACGGCGCTTTTATTCTGAAATAAATGGCACTTTAGAAGTTACATATGTGAACGGCAAAAAAGTTTTGGACACTGAAAACGCAAACTATTCCTATGGCTCACTTCAAAAAATACTTGAGTTTGGATTGACGAAAGTTGATCTAAAATCTGTTGAAAATCTTTTACTGCTTGGAATGGGCGGCGGAAGTATTATTCATTCCCTTCGGAATACTTTTGAATATTCAAACAATATTGTTGCCCTTGAAATTGATCCTGAAATCATAAAACTTGCAAAGGAAGAATTCGGAATTATTACTTCAGAAAAACTTCAAATTATTGAAGGCGATGCGTTTCAATTTTTGAAAACTTCCAAGGAGAAATTCCAGCTTATAATCATTGACCTTTTTATAGACCTTACAGTCCCTCCTGTTTTTTATGAAAAAGAATTTTGTGAAAATATAGCCAACGCACTTCAAAATGAGGGTTCATTCCTATTTAACGTTGGTATTAACCTCGAAAAGAATTCCAAAACCCTTGAAACATTAACTTCCCATTTTGGAAAAGGTTTTGATCTTCAAATACTGCAAAAAGTAAATGGAACCAATACTTTAATCATTGGACAAAAACTAGTGCAATGAATTAATTTGGGAAACTTCAATTAACTGTTAACAATTAACCAGTATCCTTTCCTGCTTTCCACAATAAAACGTACCTTTGCATCCCGTATAGTCATTTCAGTAAAGGCATTCATGAGCACTACAAAATACATCTTTGTTACGGGCGGGGTTTCATCATCTTTAGGAAAAGGAATTATAGCGGCATCGCTTGCTAAATTATTGCAAGCCAGAGGGTATCGTGTTACCATCCAAAAATTGGATCCATACATAAATGTGGACCCAGGAACCTTAAATCCATACGAACACGGTGAATGTTACGTGACCGATGATGGTGCTGAAACCGATCTTGATTTGGGCCACTACGAGCGTTTTCTAAATGTAAATACTTCGCAAGCAAACAATGTTACTACTGGTAGAATTTACCAAAGTGTTATTGAAAAAGAACGCCGTGGCGAATTTTTAGGAAAAACAGTGCAGGTTATTCCACACATTACCAACGAAATAAAAGAACGTGTACAATTGCTCGGAAACACTGGCGATTACGATATAATCATTACTGAAATTGGCGGAACCGTGGGCGATATTGAATCATTGCCCTACATTGAAGCGGTGCGCCAAATGAAGTGGGAAATGGGCGATGACAATGCTTTGGTTATTCACTTAACACTTGTGCCCTACCTTTCTGCAGCTGGTGAACTGAAAACGAAACCAACCCAACACTCTGTAAAAACATTGATGGAAAGCGGAATTCGCGCAGATATTTTAGTTTGTAGAACAGAGCACGAACTTTCGGATGATTTACGAAGAAAACTTGC
>JAGQYZ010000016.1:3793-4779 GCA_020435865.1 Aequorivita sp.
CTTTTCTGTAATGTGAAAGAAGAAGCGGTTATTCAATCTATTGATGCTTCCACCATTTACGATGTTCCAAACATGATGCTTGAGGAAGGTTTGGATACGGTGACACTTCAAAAATTAAATCTAAAAAATTCCAAAAAACCAGACTTAAAACAGTGGAACAAATTCCTTCAAAGACACAAAAATCCAAAAGGCGAAGTTCATATTGGTCTGATTGGCAAATATGTTGAATTGCAGGACAGCTACAAATCTATTCTTGAATCCTTTATCCATGCAGGTGCGGAAAACGAGATGAGAGTAAAGGTAGAATACATTCACTCCGAACACATAAACGCTAAAACCATCGGTAAGAAATTATCAAAGCTCGACGGCATTTTAGTAGCCCCAGGATTTGGTGAACGCGGTGTTGAGGGAAAAGTTGCTGCAGTAAAATATGCTCGTGAAAACAATTTACCGTTCTTGGGAATCTGTTTGGGAATGCAAATGGCCGTTATAGAATTTGCGAGAAACGTTCTGAAATTGAAAGATGCCAACAGTACCGAAATGAATCCGCAGACTGAAAATCCCGTAATTAGTATTATGGAAGATCAAAAAAACATTACCAATATGGGTGGCACCATGCGTTTAGGATCTTGGAAGTGTGATTTGAAGAAAGGAAGCATTGTTAGCAAAATATACAAATCAAAAACTATTGAGGAACGCCACCGCCATCGGTATGAGTTCAACAATAAATATCGCGACCAATTTGAAGCTGCTGGTTTGATTGCCACAGGAATAAATCCAGAAACCGGTTTGGTGGAGATTGTTGAAATACCAAGCCACCCTTGGTTTGTTGGCGTTCAATATCACCCAGAATATAAAAGTACCGTTGCAAATCCGCATCCACTTTTTGTAGCTTTTGTAAAAGCAGTTCATGAACATTCCTCAAAAAAGAAATAAGACAATTTGGCGCAATACTAAAAAAGGCGGGATAATTGCCCTGCAACATA
>JAGQYZ010000341.1 GCA_020435865.1 Aequorivita sp.
GCATATTCGTATTGTTCGCGTTGTTCTGCGTCAATTCTTTCTGGTTTTTTAGCTTTTGAAAACATAGTTGTTTACTTTTATCATACTGCTATACAACTTTTGTAGATGCAGTACATCTTGTAAAAATACCTAATTTTCAGATTAAAGACTACTTGATAATGGAAGATTTAAGAAAACACTTTCCTGCGTTGGAATCCTGTACCTATTTGAATACGGCTTCTAATGGTGTAATTCCAAAACCTGTGATTGAATGGCGCCGCCAGCACGATCTTGATTTAATGAACCATGCCAGTGTTTTTCGTGATACCCATAAAATTCATATTGAACAGATTCGGCAGAAGGTTGCAGGGTTTTTTAATGCTTCCGTAGATGAAACTGCACTGGTTCCAAATGCATCTTTCGGAATTAATACCGTTTTGGAAGGACTTCCAAGAGGTCAAAAAATTTTACTTCTTAGAAATGATTATCCGTCAATAAATTGGCCAGTTGAAACGCGCGATTTTGATGTTTGCTATGCAGAAATTGACGAAAATTTGGAACAGAATATTGAAGCTGCAGTGGCAAGGCATAAGCCAGATGTTTTTATATTTAGTATTGTGCAATGGCTAAATGGAATTAAAATAGATTTTGAGTTTTTAAATCAGCTGAAGAGCTATCATCCAAATATTCTTTTGATTGCAGATGGCACACAATATTTGGGAACAGAAAATTTCAATTTCACCGAAAATGTAATTGATGTTTTGGGAGCAAGTGCCTATAAATGGCTAACAGCAGGATATGGCAATGGGTTTGTAATGGTAAAGAAAACAGCACATAAATATATTTTTCCAAAAACAATAGGTTTTAATAGTGCCGAACGTTTTGAAAGTTTAGCTTCGGAAACTGCTTTTATGAAGCATTTTGAACCTGGCCATCAAGATACGCTGAATTATGGAAGCATAGAACAGTCTATGCTGTTTCAGGAAAGATTTGGGAAGGATTATTTGTATCAAAAGATTGCTTCACTTTCAAAAAAAGCGAAAGAGCATTTTGCCGAAATGAATTTATTGAAAAATGACACACTGCTTCGGCAAAAGCATTCTTCAATTTTCAATATTAAAGGAGATATGGAACTGTTTCAGAAACTGCGAAAAAATAATATTATTTGTTCACCTCGTGGTGGAGGCATTCGGGTGAGTTTCCATTATTATAATACTCAGGAGGAACTTGATAAATTGCTGGATGTATTAAAGCAAGGATAATTTTTACTACTTTCTTTTAAAAGCGTAATTTTTATAATATTTCTTTTCATCGGTAAATGAATTTTCAATTTCAAGTCCAGCTTCTTTTGCGAGCCAAGCGACTATTTTATCGTCATATTTTTGTGAAATCTCCGTGTGTATGGTTTCCCATTTGTCAAAATTCACGGTAAGTTGAAGTTCTTCAATTGTCACTTCCATTGCTTTGGTAGTAACCAAAAAACTTTTTGCGGTGCCAGTTTCAGGATCATAAACTTCCCAATGCTTGAAGTTTTCAATTTCAAAATTTCCGCCGAGTTCGCGATTAATTCGGGTTAAAACATTTTTATTGAAAGCTTCCGTAATTCCGGTTTCGTCATTGTAGGCATCAAGAATGGTCTGTGGATTTTTCTTTTGGTCAAAACCCATAAAAAGCAAATCATCAGGTAGCATGGCATCTTTCAGTTTGGTAAGAAATTCAATGGCTTTTGGGTGCGGAAGATTGCCAATGTTACTTCCCAAAACCATAATCACTTTTTTGCGTTTGTTGAAACCCTTCAGCCTTTCCAACACTTCAAAATATTCGCCCACTTCGGCATCTACATTTAAGGCAGGCATTTTGCGTGCTAAATTATTTGAAAGCATTTCAATAGCATTTTCACTAATATCTATAGGTTTATAGGTAAAATTGAAGTTGTTTTCAGCCATGTATTTCAGAAGCACTTTCGTTTTTTTTCCATCACCAGCGCCCAGTTCTATAAGGTCTAAACCGTTTTTTCTGTCACGGAATAATTCACCAATCTTAAAGGTGTTGTTTGAGATTATTTCGAATTCACAACCCGTGAGGTAATAGCTGGGCATTGCCATAATTTCCTGAAAAAGTTTGTCACCCCTTTTATCATAGAAGTATTTTGAAGAAAGGCGTTTGGGAAAACTGGTAAGGCCTTCGATAACCTCTTTCTTAAAAGTCTTATTTTGCTTAGGTTTTATTTTTGTACCCATGGATCTGTAGTCGTATTTATTTTACCAACCTTAAACCTGTAAACTGCCAGCGAAGATTGGTTTGAAAAAAATTTCGATACGTTGCCCGTGTATGTTTGTTTGGAGTTGCTACAGAACCACCACGAAGCACTTTTTGGTTCACCATGAACTTACCGTTATATTCACCAATTGCGCCGGGAGCTTTGGTATAATTAGGGTAGGGTACATAAGCACTTTCTGTCCACTCCCAACGGCTGCCCCATTTAAAGTTTTTTTGGGCGGCTTCCCATTCAAATTCTGTGGGCAGGCGGCAGCCTTTCCATTGTGCAAAAGCGAAAGCTTCAAAATAGGAAATGTGTGAGATGGGCGCTTCCAAATTTATTTTTTCAAGACCTTTCATTGTGTATTGGTGCCAATTGCCATCAATAGTATGCCAATACATTGGTGCTAAAATATTATTTTGCTTTACCCAATCCCAGCCTTCAGCATGCCAAAGGTTGAAATCTTTGTAGCCACCAGCATTAATAAACTCAAGATATTCGGCATTGGTAACGAGTTTGTTTGAAATTTTATATGCGTGTAAATAAACTTTGTGATGGCCTAATTCATTGTCATAGCAGAAGTCATCTTCTTTGTTATGGCCTATTTCATAAATACCTTCCTCCATTTCAATCCATTCCTGTTGAAAATTTTGGATTGGATTTTCTAAAAAAGAATCGTTGTATTTGGGTAATAGCGGGTTGTTTCCTAAAATATATTTTATGTCTGTAGTAAGAAGTTCTTGGTGTTGTTTTTCGTGATGTATTCCTATTAAAAGTAATTCTTCTATTTCTTTTGAAATATCTTCGGAAAGAAAATCCTTTATTTCGTTGGTAACGTAATGACGATAATCGTAAACCTTTGCGACACCGGGACGGGAAAGGTTGCCGCGGTCATTTCGAATTACGCGTTTGCCAACATTTTCGTAATAGCTGTTGAAAACAAAAGCAAAATCTTCATGAAACAATCGGTAACCGGGTTTGTAAGGTTTCAATATAAATTCTTCAAAAAACCAAGTTGTATGGCCTAAGTGCCATTTTGGAGGCGAAACATCTATAATAGGCTGGACAACGTAATCTTCAATTTCCAGAGGTTTGCATATAGTTTCAGTATGTTGGCGGGTTTCGAGAAAAAACGAAACCAAAGTATTGGTTGCAATCATAAAAAAAGTGCCGCAATTTTTTTTGACGACACTTTAAATATAAATATTAAAATTGTTTAACACTATTTAGCAGGCGTTAAACTGTTGTTAAGTTAGTTTTTCTTTGTTTTTCTTTTTTTTTTTTTTATTTGTAACATTTCCATTTTTTTTTTTTTTTTTTTTTTTATTTTGGCTTTTTTTAAATAAAATTTAAACTAAACTTAAATTACTTTG
>JAGQYZ010000342.1:0-247 GCA_020435865.1 Aequorivita sp.
GAAAAAAATCTGTGGTAAGCACCCAATTGAAAGTCAATAACCCATAGAAGAAAAGACTATAAAAGTGTTGGAATTTATGGAGCTTATGCCACTTTGAATGTTGTGAAAAACGAAGAATTCTTCCCGCCTCTAAATCTTCATCGTGTCCATGAATGTTTGTATAGGTATGGTGCAAAACGTTGTGTTGAACTTGCCAGTTATAAACGTTTCCTGCAAGGATATACATGCTGCCTCCCATAACTTTATT
>JAGQYZ010000342.1:345-2243 GCA_020435865.1 Aequorivita sp.
AAAAGCAATTGTACCCAACCCGGAACATTGAGTGTAAGCAACAAAAAATAGGGGGTAAGATAGAGCGAAAACATAATGATTGTTTTTAGGTGCAGTTTCCAATTGCCAGTTCTAGCAATGTTGTTGTCCTTGAAATAATCATTAACACGCTTGTTAAGGGTTCTAAAAAATTTAGCACTGTCAACTCGCGAGAAATTTAGATTTTTATATGTCAAAATGAATTGTTTAACTGGGGGTTGCTATTGTGAAAACAACAAAAATAGTCATCTTTTGTGGAAATCTATTAGTTCAAAATCATAATTTTCCGAAAGATGATATACTTTTGTCTCTTAAATGAAGCTATGGAACTACTATTGAAATATTTTCCGCAACTCACTGATATTCAAAAAAATCAGTTTGAGATGCTACAGGAGCTTTACAAAGACTGGAATTTAAAAATAAACGTCGTTTCCCGTAAGGACATTGACGAACTTTATCTGCGCCATGTTTTACATTCCCTTGGAATTTCAAAAATACAGCCGTTTCTTCCAGACTCAAATATTTTAGACGTAGGTACTGGTGGTGGATTTCCGGGCATTCCACTGGCTATTCTTTATCCAGAAGTACAGTTTCATCTTGTAGATAGCATAGGAAAAAAAATAAAAGTGGTTGAAGAAGTTGTTGAGGGATTGCAACTTAAAAATGTGAAACCCACAAATGCTCGTGTGGAAAGCGTTTCCGGCAAATATGACTTTATTGTAAGTCGTGCTGTGGCACAAATGGAAACCTTTGTGCATTGGGTGGATGGGAAAATTGCCAAAAAAAGCCTTCACGACCGTAAAAATGGCATTCTTTATTTAAAAGGAGGTGATTTAACGGAAGAATTGAAAGTTTATAAAAATGCAGTTGTTTTTCCTTTAAGTGATTATTTTGAGGAAGATTTTTTTGAAACTAAAAGTGTTGTGTATTTGCCATTAAAATTCAAAGGTTAAAACAAAAGAGCCCCGATTTTTTCGGAGCTCTTTATATTACTTAAGAATCTGTTTTTATTTAGCAATCAAGAATCGCTTGGTAGTAACAAGGTTGTCCTTTGAAATCTTCATAAAATAAGTTCCAGCTTGAAGCTGAGATACATTTATCTGTGCATCCATAGCAATGTCCTGTTGTGAAAGGATCAATTTTCCAAGAACATCAAATACTTGAATGTTTGCGTTTTCAGCATTTTTCACATTTATTGTAGAAGAAGCTGGATTTGGATACAAACTGATATTGTCAAGTTGATTTTGAGTTACGCCCAAAATTCCGTTGGTTGAAAAAGGAGATCTTTCTCCGCTGCCATAATTACCATTGGTATGATATAATTGGGTACCTTCATGATCAGTAAGTGTTATTGCTCCACCGCCGTTGTTTGCAATATCCAAAATACGGAATTCGTAACAATCTGCAGGCAATGTGAATCTAACGTTTACTACCTGTGGATTGTTGTTTGGATATGGACCACCGTGATATACTGCTGTTCCACTGGAATCATAAACAAACCATCTAGTATCGTTTCCTTGATTGTTTACATGCAATTCCATATCAACTGTACTTGTTCCGCTTGGAGCATCATCAAATGTTGTGGAAGCGCTGTTGTTGGAATTGTTATCATCACTTGGCAAGTTTACCTGTACAGTATTGGTCCCTTGAAGGGTAAATGGAACTTCAGGAAGCTCAATGTCTTCACTGTGAAGAGACAAGATGTTTCCGGTCCAGTTGTAGGTATTTGTATCACCATTAATGACATACTCTATAGACAAAGATGTTATTGGGTTTTGACCCAAGTTTTGAACATTTATTGCTAGCCCAACATTTTCTGAACAAGTTGGATCAATATCAGCAATGGATCTAATGTTTGCATCATTTGCATTGGTAAGTCC
>JAGQYZ010000017.1 GCA_020435865.1 Aequorivita sp.
TTTCATCTGTATAAAATATTTGATAAAGCGGAAGATGGAATGCCCAAATTATTCATCTTCGGCAGGTTTACAATTTGTTAATGGGCATTTCATATTCTTTTTAAGAATTTATATAATTTTTCAGGCTCTTTTCATCCATATGTACAACGCGCCATGTTTTTAAAACAGTTGCTCCGCTGCGTTCATAAAAGCGAATAGCACCAGTATTCCAGTCTAGAACATCCCAAGAAACACGTTTAAGACCTTGATCGTGAGCATATTTCATTACTTGCTTGTATAGTGCCTCCCCTATACCTTTGCCGCGATGGGCTTCCTTCACAATTAAATCTTCCAAGTGGAGTATTCTCCCTTTCCAAGTTGAAAAGCGATAATAGACAAGCGCCGCACCAACAATTTCTGAATCCAATTCAGCTACAAAGCAGGTAAACAATGGATTCTCGCCAAAACCTTCACGTTCCAAATCTGCCACGGTAACTTCCACTGCATTTGGTTCCTTTTCAAATATGGCAAGTTCTTTTATAAGTTCCAAAACTTGTGGCATATCGTTTTTTAAAGCTTTTCGCACCTTCATTTTTTCAGAAATTATTTAGCATTGCAAATATCGGTTCAATTTCTTAAAAATCCCGATATTTGCGTTAAATTCAGGAATCCCTTCATCGAAATGGCAAAAATAAATCAATCTCTCGGCGAGTTTATAATTGAAAATCAAGGTGAATTCAAGTACTCTTCAGGAGAACTTTCGCGACTTATTAATTCCATCCGTTTAGCGGCAAAAGTGGTAAACCATAAAGTGAACAAAGCAGGATTGGTAGATATCTTGGGTGCCGCAGGCGATATGAACGTGCAGGGTGAAGATCAACAAAAATTGGATGTTTTTGCAAATGAAGTTTTTATAAATACACTTACAAACCGTGAAATTGTTTGTGGGATTGCCAGTGAGGAAGAAGACGATTTTATAATAATAAAAGGGCGTAACGAACAAAATGACAACAAATATGTTGTTTTGATGGATCCTTTGGATGGTTCATCAAATATTGATGTAAACGTTTCTGTGGGAACTATTTTTTCAATTTATAGAAGAATAACACCTTCCGGAACTCCCGTTACTATTGAAGATTTTCTTCAGCCAGGAGTTAATCAGGTAGCTGCAGGTTATATTGTTTATGGTACTTCAACGATGATTGTTTACACCACAGGTCACGGTGTTAATGGTTTTACGCTAAATCCAGCTATTGGCACCTATTATCTTTCGCATCCCAATATGAAATTTCCTGAAAATGGACATATATATTCAGTAAACGAAGGGAATTATATTCACTTTCCTCAAGGTGTAAAAGACTATATAAAATACTGCCAAAAAGAAGAAGAGGATCGCCCATATACTTCTCGTTATATTGGTTCTCTAGTTTCAGATTTTCACAGAAATATGATAAAAGGAGGCATCTATATTTATCCAAGTACATCAAAAGACCCAAAAGGGAAACTTCGCCTTTTGTATGAGTGCAACCCAATGGCGATGCTTGCTGAACAAGCTGGGGGAAAGGCCAGCAATGGTTTTCAAAGAATTTTAGAAATTCAACCGAATAGTCTGCACCAACGTGTGCCTTTTTTTACTGGAAATACTAATATGGTAGAAAAAGCGGAGGAATTTATGAGAAACGCCAAATAAAAAAACCCGAAGTTTTCACAACGGGTTTCTAATTTCTTTAAAAAAAATTAATCTTTTCTATTCAACAAATAGCGGTAATCCTCAAGGCTTAGGCCACCACTGTATATGGCAATGGATCTTTTTATCAAATCCTGTGCAATCTCAGCACTGTAGCCAAGGCCGATAGCGTATTTTTCGATCAAAAAGCGTTCATGGTCGTCAATTTCGTGATCGGCAAAAATCATTTCAAAAAGATCGTGGATTCGCTCCAAACGTCTTTCAGAATCATTGGGCGGATTGATGGGATATTTTGAGGGGTTTTTTAAGACTTGTTTATATTCATCTTCGTCAATGTCCAATTTTCGGGCAAAACGCCTTAATAGTTTTTCCTCTTCTGGGCCAATTTCACCATCAATAGAAGCCATATTTGCAATAGAAGCAAAATGCCCTAAATTTCGAGAATGTTCCCCGCTTTCAAAAAGATCTGTAAATGACATATTTTGATTTTTATGGTGCAAATATAAAGTTTGTAATTCATTTTTTAAGCCTTATTTACATTGAAAAATAGCTCTTTTTTATAAAATTATTAATTCATAAAATTTTAACTTTATGCAGAAAAAATGATTTCTTATGAAAAAGACACTTCAAGTAGCCAATATAATATCTTTTTTTGCAACCGTTTTTGTCAATTACCTTTCCAATACAGGGGCCATAAACGATACAACTATTGGCGAAGTTTCCAATGCTTCAAAAAACCTTTTTACTCCCGCAGGCTATGCTTTTGCTATTTGGGGACTCATTTATTTGCTGCTGCTGGGTTTTGTTGTTTATCAAAGCCGAAGTCTTTTTACTAAAGTTCGCGATGATGATTTCATCTTAAAAACTGGATGGTGGTTTGTTCTTTCTTGTTTTGCAAATATGTTGTGGATTATTTTTTGGCTATATGGTTTTATGGAATATTCCATTTTGGCAATTTTTATTCTTCTTTTTTCATTACTAAAAATTGTGATGAATAATCGTATGGAACTTTGGGACGCGCCAATTTCTATAATTGCATTTCTTTGGTGGCCTTTTGTGTTTTACAGTGGCTGGGTTACGGTTGCCAGCATTGCAAATGTTGCTGCATACTTAACAAGTATTGATTGGAACGCTTGGGGTTACAGTGAAATATCTTGGGCAGTAACAATGATTATCATTGCAGGAATAATAAATTTGGTTGTTACTTGGAAACGCAATATGCGTGAATTTGCTTTGGTGGGGGCTTGGGCTTTGGCAGCGATTGCCGTCGCTAATTGGGAGGTGAGCCAGACGGTTTCATATGCAGCAATTGTTGTTGCAATAATACTGGTATTAAGTAGCAGCTACCACGGTTTCCGAAGCCGAGCCACAAGTCCGATAAATAAATGCAAAGAATATTTTAAAAAATAAGTCATTTCATATAAGCTCTAAAAGCTTTTATAGCTTGTAGAATATTTAGTTTTTGAATTACCTTTGCCGCTCAATGAGCAAAACACTCGTTACTTCGCTTTATTCACAGTCTTCGCAAGTTCGAAAACTAGGGGAAACTATTGCCCAACCCCAACAAAATATATCGGTTTCAGGCCTAGTGGGCTCTTCGGTTTCATTGGCTATTGCTGAGGTCTTTGGTACTTTGGAATTACCTTTTCTTTTAATTTTTAATGATAAGGAAGAAGCGGCTTACCATTTAAATGATTTGGAAAATCTGTTGGGCGACCAAAATGTTCTTTTCTATCCGGGAAGCTATCGGCGACCCTATCAAATTGAAGAAACTGACAATGCCAATATTTTGTTGCGCAGTGAGGTATTAAACCGAATTAATTCCCGAAAGAAACCAGGGCTGATCGTAACCTACCCCGAAGCGCTTTTTGAAAAAGTGGTTACCCGAAAGGAATTGGAGCGAAACACCTTGAAAATTGCCCTAAACGACCAACTTTCCATCGATTTTGTAAATGAGGTTTTGTTTGAATATCGCTTTAAAAGAACTGATTTTGTAACCGAACCGGGTGAGTTTTCAGTGCGAGGTGGAATTTTGGATGTGTTTAGTTTCAGCAACGACGAACCGTACCGAATTGAATTTTTTGGTGATGAAGTAGATAGTATTCGGACTTTCGATGTGGAAACTCAGCTTTCTTTGGAGCAGGTGAAAAAAGTTTCCATTATTCCGAATGTGGAAAACAAAATGGTTGATGAAAGCCGCGAAAGTTTTCTGAAATATATCGCATCAAAAACGGTGGTTTTCCTTAAAAATGAAGAACTTTTCAGCAGTGCAATCGACAATCTTTTCAAAAAAGCAAACAAGGCTTTTAACGCAATCGATTCAGAAATAAAACGCGCAAAGCCTTCGGAGCTCTTCTGTACACCTGCTTTGTTGAAACAACAACTTGAAGAGTTTACTACCGTCCATCTTAAAAATAGCTCGGTTTCGAGCTCAAATTCGATTTCGTTTTCGACACGACCACAACCGTCGTTTAATAAACAGTTCAATTTATTGATTGAAAACTTAAATGATAATGCGGAAAAAGGCTATAAAAACTATATTTTTTGTAGTAGTGAACAACAAGCAAAACGCTTTCACGATATTTTTGAAGATTCTGAACAACACGTAAAACAGTTTGAAACAGTTGTGTTTTCGTTGTTTCAAGGGTTTATTGATGACGATTTAAAAGTTGTTTGCTATACCGATCATCAAATTTTTGAGCGTTACCATAAATTTCAACTGAAAAACGGTTACGCCAAAAAACAGGCAATTACTCTAAAGGAAATTACCAATTTGGAAGTGGGCGATTATGTAACGCACATCGATCATGGAATCGGGAAATTTGGGGGTTTGCAGAAGATTGAAGTGGAAGGAAAAATGCAGGAAGCCATCAAGCTTTTTTATGGTGAGCGTGATATTTTATACCTCAGCATCCATTCACTTCACAAGATTTCAAAATACAATGGAAAAGATGGAAAGGAGCCCAAAATCTACAAATTGGGTAGTGATGCGTGGAAAAAACTGAAACAAAAAACCAAAACCCGCGTAAAGGAAATTGCTTTTAATTTAATTGAACTTTACGCCAAACGTCGAACATTGAAAGGTTTCGCTTTTGATCCAGATAGTTATTTGCAGGCAGAATTAGAATCTTCATTCATTTACGAAGATACCCCCGATCAAAGCACCGCAACCGAAGACGTAAAAAAAGATATGGAAAACGAGCGCCCGATGGATCGTTTGGTTTGTGGCGACGTTGGTTTCGGAAAAACGGAAGTTGCCATTCGTGCGGCTTTTAAAGCGGTAGACAACGGCAAACAAGTTGCTGTTTTGGTGCCGACGACCATTTTGGCTTTTCAGCATTTTAAGACTTTTACGGAACGCCTTTCTGAAATGCCCGTAAATGTTGATTATTTAAACCGTTTTAGAACTGCGAAAGAACGAAGAGCTGTTTTAGATGGTTTGAAAGATGGCAAACTTGACATTGTGATCGGTACCCATCAATTGGTAAATAAATCAGTTGAATTTAAGGATTTGGGATTGTTGATTATAGACGAAGAGCAAAAATTTGGTGTAGCGGTGAAAGACAAGCTTAAAACCATAAAAGAGAATGTGGACACGCTAACACTAACGGCAACGCCCATTCCGCGTACGTTGCAGTTCAGTTTAATGGCTGCGCGCGATCTTTCAGTTATAACTACGCCACCACCTAACCGTTATCCGGTGGAAACGCACGTAATCCGTTTTGGGGAAGAAAGTATTCGTGATGCCGTTCGCTATGAAATCTCACGTGGTGGACAGGTTTTCTTTGTTCACAATCGTATTGAAAACATAAAGGAAGTCGCCGGAATGATTCAGCGTTTGGTGCCAGATGCAAAAATCGGTATTGGTCACGGCCAAATGGAAGGAAAAAAACT
>JAGQYZ010000343.1 GCA_020435865.1 Aequorivita sp.
TTCCAATTTCATCAAGTGTAATGTGTCGCTGTGTTCTTACGGATTGTTCTCGCTGAAGTTGTGTACGTTTTGTAGCAATTGCTTTTGCTTCACGTTCATCTTCAAACACATTAAATTTATCTCCTGCTTGAGGTGCGCCGTCCAATCCAAGAACAGATACAGGCGTTGACGGACCAGCTTCCTTCACGCTATTCCCACGCTCATCTTGCATTGCTTTCACTTTTCCACTGTTCTGTCCGGCAAGAACATAATCTCCTACTTTTAGAGTCCCGCCCTGAACCAATACGGTTGAAACATACCCACGCCCTTTGTCAAGGAATGCTTCCACAACAGTTCCATTTGCATGGCGATTTGGGTTTGCTGTTAGTTCAAGCAATTCGGCTTCAAGCAACACTTTTTCAAGTAGTTCTTTTATGCCGTCTCCTGTTTTGGCAGAAATGTCTTGCGATTGTATTTTTCCGCCCCAGTCTTCAACTAGTAAATTCATTTGAGCAAGTCCTTCTTTTATCTTATCAGGATTTGCGTTGGGCTTATCTATCTTATTGATTGCAAAAACGATTGGAACACCTGCCGCTTGCGCGTGGCTGATAGCTTCTTTGGTCTGTGGCATAATATCATCATCTGCAGCAACCACAATAATTGCAAGGTCGGTAACCTGTGCTCCACGGGCACGCATCGCTGTAAATGCTTCGTGACCAGGAGTATCAAGGAATGCTATTTTTTGCCCACCATCTAGTTCAACACCGTAAGCACCGATATGCTGCGTAATTCCACCAGACTCACCAGCAATTACGTTTTCTTTACGAATGTAATCCAAAAGCGAAGTTTTACCATGGTCAACGTGACCCATTACAGTGACAATTGGAGCTCGTGGTTCAAGATCTTCTGGTGCATCTATATTTTGATCTATTGATTCTTCAATATCGGCTGTTACAAATTCTACTTCATAACCAAATTCTTCAGCAACAATACTTAAGGTTTCGGCGTCAAGACGCTGGTTCATCGTCACCATCATTCCCAAGCTCATACAAGCTGAAATAATTTTGGTAACGGGAACATCCATCATCGTGGCCATTTCACTTGCAGTAACAAACTCAGTAACTTTAATTAGTTTGTTGTCTGCTTCTTGTTGTGCAAGCTCATCAGATTTTTGACGATGGGTATCACGTTTTTCACGACGATATTTAGCGCCTTTCCCTTTAGAGGATTTTCCTTGTAGTTTCTCTAAGGTTTCACGAACTTGTTTTTGTACTTCTTCCTCGCTTGGTTCTTCTTTTGGTGTACTACTACGTCCTTTTCTAGAACCACCTCGGTTATCTCTAGAAGCTCCACCTCCAGAAGTGCCATTTTTAGAAGTTTCCTTACTAATACGTCGTCTTTTTCCTTTTTTGTCTTTTTTATCGTCAGCCTTAACTTCTTTTTTCTTTTCAGGTTTCTTGAACTGAGCAAGATCTATTTTCTGACCAGTAAAGTTAGGTCCGTCGAGTTTGCGATATTGCGTTGTAACAGTTTCGGCCTCTTTGGAAGTTTCTTCCTTTGGTTCTTCTTTGGTTGTGGAAGTTTCTTTTACTTTTTTAACTTGCTCTTCTTCTTTTTTCTCTTTAATTGGAGCTACAGGTTTGGTCTCTGTTTTTGCCTCTACCTCTTTTTTTGCTGCCTTAGGTTTTTCAGGTGTAACTTCAGGCTTTTCTTCTTTCTTGGTTTCAGCTGGTTTTTCTTCAGCTTTGACAACTTCTTTCTTGGCTTTTCCACTATCTAGGTCAATTTTACCTACTTGCTTTGGGCCATCAAGCTTAGCTTCAGCTTTTATAACACGGGAAGCCTCTTCTTTTTTGTGTTTTTCTTCCAATTCGCGCTCACGTTCCAAACGGAGTTCTTCCTTTTCTTTCCGCTTTTCTTCGCCTACTTCTTTGGAAGCTACTTTTTTACTCTTGTCAGTTTCAAATTCATCAAAAAGCACCTCGTACTCATCACCCGTTATTTTGGTATTGGGACTTGCGTCCACATCAAACCCCTTGGAACTTAAAAATTCCACGGCACGGTCTAACGAAATGTTGAACTCACGTAATACCTGACTTAGTCTTTTAGTCTTTACTTCAGCCATAAATGCTTTTTCCTGTTTTGTCTTTTTAAAAAAATTTTTATAAAAGTAATTAAAGTTTCAACTATTCTTCAAATTCTTCTTTTAATATATTTATTACATCACGAATGGTTTCTTCTTCCAAATCGGTACGTTTTACCAAATCGTTGATGTCGTGCTCCAATATGCTTTTGGCAGTGTCCAGACCAATTTTGTGGAATTCCTGAATAATCCACCCTTCTATTTCATCTGAGAATTCGCTTAATTCTACATCTTCTTCTGCGCCTTCGCGAAGTACGTCAATTTCATAGCCCGTTAACTGTCCAGCCAAACGAATGTTATGACCACCACGGCCAATTGCTTTACTTACTTCCTCTGGGCGAAGAATTACCTCTGCACGTTTTTTCTCTTCATCTATTTTGATTGAAGTTACCTTCGCTGGGCTTAAAGCTCTTGTAATGTATAGATTAAGGTTGCTAGTATAATTGATTACGTCTATGTTTTCATTACCCAATTCACGAACAATTCCGTGGATTCTTGATCCTTTCATCCCCACACAAGCTCCCACTGGGTCAATTCGATCATCATAAGAATCTACAGCAACTTTTGCTTTTTCTCCAGGAATACGAACCACTTTTTTAACAGTAATCAAGCCATCAAAAACCTCTGGTATTTCCTGTTCAAACAATTTTTCAAGGAAAACTGGAGCTGCTCTAGACATTATGATTGTGGGTTTATTCCCTTTAAGGTCAACACTTTCAATAATTCCACGAACATTGTCTCCTTTTCTGAAAAAATCTGAAGGAATTTGTTTTTCCTTCGGAAGAATTATCTCGTTACCATCATCATCTAAAAGAATTACAGCGCGATGACGAATGTGATGCACTTCTGCAGTATAAATTTCGCCTTCAAGATCCTTGAATTGCTTATAGATTATAGTGTTGTCGTGTTCGTGTATTTTCGAAATAAGGTTTTGGCGTAACGCTAAAATAGATCGACGGCCAAGATCAATAAGTTTCACTTCTTCCGATACATCTTCGCCAATCTCAAAATCTGGCTCAATTTTTTGGGCTTCAGACAAAGAAATTTCCTCGTTCGGATCCTCTACTTCCCCATCGGCAACCACTATACGGTTTCTCCAAATTTCAAGATCACCCTTGTCTGGATTCACTATTATATCAAAGTTATCGTCACTTCCGTATTTTTTCTTTAATGCGTTTCTGAAAACGTCTTCAAGTATCGCCATTAGCGTTACTCTGTCTATTTGCTTGTCGTCTTTAAATTCTGAAAAAGAATCGATCAGTGCTAAATTTTCCATATCAATCCAATTAAAATGTTATCATCACTTTTGCTTCCATAATATCTTTATAAGGCAAGGTTGCCTCTTTTTGAACGGTAACTTTTCCTTTACCAACGGGTTTGGGCTCGCGCGCAGACCATTTTAAGGTACAGCTTTCATCGTTCGCGGCGGTTAATTCGCCTTCAATTTTTTCGTCTTTTTTTGTTTTAATCCGTAAGCTTCTGCCTATATTTTTTTTGTATTGCCGTGGAAATGTCAACGGTTCCGAAACTCCGGCCGACATAACTTCCAAAGAAAAATCATATTCCTCACGGTCCAGATTATGTTCAATGGCGCGGCTAACCGCAATACAATCCTCTACCGTAACGCCTTTATCGCCGTCCAGGATGACCCTAATTTGGTTGTCTTCAGAAATATTTAGGTCGATCAAAAACAGTGATTTGTTTTCTTCCAGCGCATTTTCCAGCAGTTGTGCTACTTTTTCACGCATCATTTTAAGCTATAAAAAGAGGGGACTTTAGTCCCCTCAGATAATTTCGTATCAAATTCGGTGCAAATATACTATATTTTTTAATATTATAAAAACCAAGTGCAAACGATTTATTTTTGTACTTTAATGCTGCAAAAAAACATCAAACAACCGTTAATATGAAACGAATCCTCGTCCCTACAGATTTTTCCGAACAAGCTGAAAATGCACTAAAAGTAGCCGTAAAGCTTTCAAAAAAACACAACAGTGAAATTTATGTACTCCATTCTATGGAAATGCCGTTACACCTTGCCACTTCCGGCGATAAAGGAAGTCTTCCCGAGAGTTTATTTTTTATAAAACTTGCTGAAAAGCGCTTTGGGGACCTTCGGAAAAAGAAATATTTGGAGGGAATTACATTAAACGAGGCCATAGGCCACAACGAGATATATGAAGATATTGAAGAGGCTTGTATAAAAAATAACATAGATTTAATAGTA
>JAGQYZ010000344.1 GCA_020435865.1 Aequorivita sp.
ATAAAAGCCGAAGAAGATCCTCGAATTAATAAGATGGCCATTTGGGCAAGTGTAAGCGATTTTAAAGCCAGATTTAAGGAAAACACACCCGAATTTAGCTTATGGAAAGAAAAAGGCGTCACTTACGTTGAAAACAGCAGAACGAAGCAAATGTTACCACAAAGGTTTCAGCTATATAAAAACTTTAAAGAAAATGAAGAGCGGCTAACAATTAAACGCGCAGTAATGAATTTAAAAATTCCACTCCTCATTGTCCATGGAAGCGATGATCCAACAGTTTCTTTAAATGAAGCACAGACAATCCATTTATGGAATCCACAAAGTAATTTGGAAATAATTGACAAAGCAGACCACGTTTTTAATGCCAAGCATCCTTGGGAGGAAGCTACTTTGCCGAATCAATTAAAAACTGCTGTTGAAAGAACAATTGAATTTTTTAAATGAAGCTAGTATTAAAAAATTCACTATTTTTGGCAACTTAAATAGCCTTTGGGGGATTAGCTCAGCTGGCTAGAGCGCTTGCCTGGCAGGCAAGAGGTCACCGGTTCGACTCCGGTATTCTCCACAAAAACCACCGTAAAAACGGTGGTTTTTTTATTCTTGAACTGGTAAAACCAAGAGCGGTTTACTGGTGTAAAATTCTTTTTTTAAGATTTCGTTCTTCTCCCAAAGTTTTTTGAAAAAACCACGCTTTCTTCTAATCACACAAAGCATATCTGGATTAAACTGCTGAAAATATTCAATTACTGCCTGAAAAGTGGTAGCAGCCTCAACCTGTGTGTATGTTGTCTGCAATACAGTTAAATTATCGGTTACTTTTTTCATTTCCTCCGTAGTTTCGGGAGTTTCTACATGAAGTACGTTTACTTGGGTGCCGAAACTTTGCTTAAATTGGCGGACGGCTTCCAAAAGATCATCGTTTTCAAATGCTCCATTTTTGAAAGCCATCAGCATCGTTTTTGGTGGTTGAAACGTTGCTCCCTCTGGAACAACAAGAATGGGAATATTTGTTTGTTTTAATAATTTGCCAGAAGTTTTCCCCAGATAAACTTCTTCTTTTATAGAATTGCTTCGTGGGGCAAGTACCATTAAATCTATTGGTATTTGTTTATTGATTCTTTCAATTCCTTCCAAAACCTCCCCTTTTATGGGGTGTGCAATCACTTGGACGTTCTTTCTGTCAACTTGCGAAAGTACCTCATCCAAACGGTTTTCAGATTCTTCTTTTAAAATGGTATTTACTTTTGATAGGCCACCAACTTTTGAAAGTTCCTGAAATACGGAAACCACATATACATTTCCATTTATAGATTCGGCCAAATCTATGGCGTATTGTAAATTACTAATTGAGTTAGCTGAAGACCCAACCGGAACCAAAATATTTTTCATAGTCTGAACTTCTTCTTTAATAGAATGCAAAATTAACTTTTAAAACCATTTAACCCACACATCTTTAACATTTCCAATAAATTTTAAATTTTTAATAGCAAACCGAACCAAAGGCTTTTGTCATTTTCCGTAGTTTTGCTTTTTTCCAAAATGTTACAAACCGATATTTCTTTCAAACGAATCCAGCAACTCGCCATTCCTGCGATTATTTCGGGTATTGCAGAGCCGGTGTTGTCTGCAACCGATGCCGCCGTTGTAGGCAACTTGAAAGAATTTGGAATAGAATCACTGGCAGCTGTGGGAATTGTTGGGTCATTTCTTTCAGCCTTAATTTGGATTTTGGGACAAACCCGAAGCGCCATTTCTGCAATCGTTTCACAAAACTTGGGGGCGGGCAAACTTAAAGATTTACAAAATTTCCCTGCCCAGGCCATTTATTTCAACATTTTGCTGAGCATAATCGTACTTTTTATTACTTATTTTTTTGTGGAAGAAATCTTCAAATTGCTGAATGCGGATGGGATGATTCTTACCTTCAGCATAGATTATTACAACATTCGCGTTTGGGGTTTTCCGCTCACGTTATTTACGTTTGCGGTTTTTGGCTTATTCCGAGGACTTCAAAACACCTTCTGGCCTATGATTATTGCAGCAATCGGAGCGGGTTTGAATATTGGGTTGGATTTTGCTTTGGTTTATGGAATTGAAGGTTACATTTTACCAATGGGAATAAAGGGTGCGGCTTGGGCGAGCCTTATTTCACAAGCTATAATGGCAATTATCGCATTTATATTTCTTCTTAAAAAAACCGAGATTTCATTAAAGCTGAAGTTTCCGTTACACCCCGAAATAAAACGTTTGGTAAGCATGAGCTTCAATCTTTTTTTACGCTCCGTGGCTCTAAACACTGCATTAATATTGGCAACCCGTGAAGCTGCAGATTTAGGGAAGGAATATATTGCAGCACATACCATCGCTTTCAATATTTGGATTTTTACCGCTTTTTTTCTTGACGGTTATGGCGCCGCCGGAAATATTCTGGGCGGGAAGCTATTGGGCGAACGCAATTTTAAATCGTTGTGGCAGCTTACAAAAAAGGTGAATCTATACAATATTGTGGTCGCGACAATTCTGGTTTTAATAGGCTTAACACTTTATAAACCGCTGGGACTTATCTTCAATAAAGATGAAACCGTACTTTCCATTTTTTACGGCATGTTTTTTATGGTGTTAATTTGTTTGCCTTTTAATGCGTTGGCTTTTACAACTGATGCTATTTTTAAAGGATTGGGCGAAATGCGCTATTTGCGAAACGTGCTTTTGGGCGCCACTATTTTCGGCTTTATACCCATGCTTTATTTCTCAAAATATATGCATTGGGGTTTGATTGGAATTTGGACTGCACTAATTGTTTGGATAGCATATCGAGCAGTGGCACTAATGATTAAATTTCGAAGAAAATACATTCCGCTGATTGAAAATTGATACATTTACTCAATATTCAATACAATTTATGGATTGGTTAAAATTTTTAGGTGGCCCGGGCCTTTTTTTAATATTGGCAGTTTTAGTAATCGCCGTTGTTATCTATCAAAAGTTGAAAAAACGCTAAAGGCTTCTATATTTTTCACTTTGAAAATTACGCGAAAGCATTTCACTGGATTGAAACGCGATATGGGCCGAACGTTTTGGCAAAACGGATCGCGTAAATTTCAATCAAAAATTAAAAATCAACACCTGTTAGCGTGTTTTTAGCCAACCCGTAATACTCAACCGTTCCGAAGCTTTTACCACTTTTACTTCGTGTTCCAAAACTTGGCTTTCAAAAATCACCACTCTTCCCGGTAGGGGTAAAACATCCAATTCCTCCTTTTCGGTATAAATGGTAAGTTCACCGCCATTTTCTCGTGGCCAGTCGGCTTCATTCAAATAACAAACTAGCGAAAGTTTCCGGCGATCGTCGTTCTGAAATGTGTCCAAATGCCTTTTGTAAAAAGTGCCTTTGGGATAGACCGCATAATGAAATTCCTTTTGAAGAATTCCCAAAAAGCAGGTTTTGTTGAGATAATTTACCAGCTCATTTATTTTTC
>JAGQYZ010000345.1 GCA_020435865.1 Aequorivita sp.
GATTTTGCCTCCAAAATCCCCGTTTACATTATTATATATATTCTAAATCTCTCTATTTAAATCCCAAGCTTCCAAATAATCGGCAACTCGCTTTACAAATTGTCCGCCCAAAGCACCATTAACTACTCTATGGTCGTAGCTGTGCGACAGGAACATTTTATAGCGAATTCCGATGGAGTCTCCTTCAGGAGTTTCAACAACTGCTGGCACTTTACGGATGGCGCCCAAGGCTAAAATACCAACTTGAGGCTGGTTGATTATAGGTGTCCCCATTATGCTTCCGAAAGTTCCAACATTTGTAACAGTATAGGTTCCACCTTGGATTTCGTCTGGCTTCAGTTTGTTCTCACGGGCACGGTTGGCAAGGTCGTTTACTGCTTTGCTCATTCCAATCAAATTCAATCGATCTGCGTTTTTGATTACGGGAACTATTAAATTACCATCTGGCAATGCTGCCGCCATTCCTAGGTTTATGTTTTTACGTTTGATTATATTGTTGCCGTCAACAGCAATATTCATCATTGGAAAATCCTTCAATGCTTTCGCAACGGCTTCCATAAATATTGGAGTGAAGGTTAGGTTTTCTCCTTCGCGTTTTGCGAATTTATCTTTCACGCTATTTCGCCAATTCCAAACGTTAGTAACATCACACTCTACAAACGATTGAACATGTGCGGATGTTTGTGTGCTTTCAACCATGTGATGGGCAATAAGCTTGCCCATTCGGGTCATTTCTATTATTTCGTCTTCGCTATTTACTAAAACGGATGCTTTTGGTTTTGTTGGTTCTGTAGCTTTTGGCTTTTCTGGTTCAGCAGAATTTGGTTTTTCTGGTGTTACAGATTTTGGGGTTTCTTCTTTTTTATTCTCAAATGCTGTTTGTGGTTGCTCACTTCTACTTGGTTCAGTGGCTGGTTCTATTTTTGCGGAAGAACGGTTTTCCACATACGCCAAAATATCATTTTTGGTTACGCGTTCATCTTTTCCGGTTCCATTAATTCCGTTAAGTTCTGCTTGCGAAATACCTTCAGCAGCGGCAATATTTTTAACTAGTGGCGAATAGAAACGATCGCCTGTATTTTCAATTGGAGTTAATGTAGCTTGCTTAGCGGTTTCAACGTGTTTTTCAACTTCATTTACTGCAACCTCAATATCATTAACGGATTCTGGAACAATTTCTGGTGAAGGTATGTTCTCGGCAATGGCTTTTTCGGTTCCATTATTACCGCCTGCGGTTTCAATTATAGCGATGGTTTGGCCTACTTGTACCACATCATCTATATTGAAAAGTTTTTCAACCAAAACCCCATCTACCTCGCTGGGCACTTCACTGTCAACCTTATCGGTCGCAATTTCAAGTACAGCTTCATCAGCTTCAATAGGGTCACCCACTTCTTTTAGCCAATTGGTTAGGGTTGCTTCTGCAACGCTTTCACCCATTTTGGGTAGTTTCAATTCAAATTTTGCCATAATACTATTTCAATGTTGAATTTGGTAAGCACAAAAGCGCTTGTTTTAAAAACACTGCAAAATTAGTTAAAATTTGTTCG
>JAGQYZ010000346.1 GCA_020435865.1 Aequorivita sp.
AACGAATTGAACGACTCTGAAAAAGAAGCGTTCGAGAAGCTTGATGATTTTGAAATAAATCAGGCTATTATTGAAAATGCTGGATATTTTAAAGTGTCAAATTTTTCTGAAATTGATAATTTTGAAACATTCAAAAAAAGATACAATTCCCATAAAAAACCTGTAAAAAAATTACAATGGCTTAACCCATTATTAAAGATTGCAAGCGTTTTGGTTATAGCTTTCGGATTGTATTTTATATTATTTCAAAATAATATAACTCAAGTTAAAACTGCCGCCGGAGAAAAAATTACTTTGGCATTACCAGATGAATCGCAGGTAGTTTTAAACGCGCTTTCAAGCATTCAATACAATCCAAAAAAGTGGAATAAAAAAAGATCACTCAGTCTTGATGGGGAAGCTTATTTTAAAGTGGCCAAAGGGGAAAAATTTGATGTGGTCACTGAAAATGGCGTAGTTACGGTAGTTGGAACACAGTTCAATGTAAAGAATCGTCCCAATTTTTTTGAGGTGAAATGCTTTGAAGGAAGCGTAAGTGTTGTTTCAGATACAATTAAAAGACTGTTGCATCCCGGGCAAACATACCGAATTACGAACCATAAATTTTCCGAAGGAACAACTGCTTCCGCAACTCCGAAATGGACAGCTAATATGAGTGATTTTGAATCGGTACCATTCAAAGAAGTTTTGGCTGAAATGGAGCGTCAATACAATATTAAAATCATAAACAAGAATGTGAATGTTGATAGGTTGTTTACTGGAGGTTTCGTTCACCATGATTTAGAAAACGCCCTTATTTCAATTACACAACCTATGAATATGACGTATGAATTGAGTTCATCAAATCAAGTTATAATTCGTGGTAAAAACAATTAGGCAATTAACTTTATTTTTTAGCTTGCTATTCTCTTTAAGCAGTTTTGCACAAGAGAAGGAATCTCTTACTTCAATAATTGACACACTTCAGAAAAAACACAACATTCAATTTAACTATGCAGAGGATTTTGTTGCAGAAGTTTTTTTGAAACCTCCTCCAAGAGATTTTTCACTCGAACAATCATTGCACTATTTAGAAAAAAACAGCGAGCTATCATTCACAAAAATGAACGAAACCCTTGTTTTGGTAAAGCAAAAAGAGATGCGCTTTCTTTGCGGATACATAATAGATAAAGAAACCTTAAAGCCCTTAATCTCTGCAACCATTCAAAATAAAAAAAATTATGCGGTAACTGATGAAAATGGTTTTTTTCAGCTAAAAATTGAAAATGAGATCGAAACAATAAGCATCCGCTTTTTGGGATATAAGAGTCTTGATATGCCCGTACAAGATTTTAAAAGAGATCAATGTAACGAAATAACACTGATTCCAAATTTTCAGGCCCTTCCCGAGATATTGGTTTCCAGCTACATAACTTCAGGAATAAATAAAATAAGTGATGGTTCATTTGTAATAGATTTTTCAGACTTCGGGGTTTTACCTGGAGTTTTAGACAATGATGTTTTGCAGGCAGTACAAGCTTTTCCTGGAATTCAAAGCATTAACGAAACTGTTTCAAACATAAATATACGCGGGGGCACCAATGATCAGAATTTAATTTTGTGGGATGGAATAAAAATGTACCAATCCGGGCATTTTTTTGGACTTATCTCCATGTATAATCCTCAAATTACCCAAAATGTTTCTGTTCTAAAAAATGGAACAAGTGTAGCATATACTGATGGTGTTTCTGGAACTATAGCAATGCACACAAATGAAGAATTAACTACAGATTTTAATGCAAATGCGGGGTTGAATTTGATAGATGCAAATGCTTTTGCAGACATTCCGATTGGAAAAAAATCCTCTCTTCAAATTGCGGGCCGTAAGGCTTTGAGCGATTTTTTTAAAACACCCACATATAACGAATTTTTCGATAGAATCTCCCAAAATACTGAAGTTCAAAATAACATTGGGGACATTATAAATTCTGATAAAAGGTTTGACTTTTATGATGCTTCCCTACGATGGATTTATCAAATAAGTGATAAAGACATACTACGTGTAAATTTCATAAATGTGTCCAACAATTTGGTGTTTAATGAAAATGCTTTTATCAACAATGAAGAAAAGTCCCGGCAAAGCAGTCTTTCGCAAAACAGTATTGCGGGCGCTATATATTACAATAGAAAATGGAATCATAATTTACAGACCACCTTTGAAGGATATGAAACAGATTATAAATTGAAAGCCGTCAACGAAAATGTTTTAGAAAATCAACGTTTTCTGCAAGAAAATGTGGTCTCTGAAACAAGTTTAAAATTAAAAATGAATTATAAGTTCGATGAAAAAATCGATTTATTGGGAGGGTATCAATTTGTTGAGACAGAAATAACCAATCTGGATGATGTTGACGACCCAATTTTTCGTTCATTGATTTCAGAAGTGATTCGAAATCACAGCATTTTTTCAGAGTTAGGTTACAAATCAAAGAGTAGAAATACAAATATAAAGGGTGGTATTCGTTTAAATTATATTGATAAATTTGAAAAAACCCTATGGGAACCTCGCTTGAGTTTTACGCAACGCTTTCTTGAAAATTTCACTTTTGAAATATTGGGTGAATTTAAAAACCAATATACCTCACAGATAATAAATTTTCAGAATGATTTTTTGGGAATTGAAAAGCGCAGATGGCAACTATCAAATGATAAAAAGATTCCCATTATTAGAAGTAAGCAAATTTCCGTTGGAATAAATTTTACAAATAACGGTTGGTTGTTAAGTACAGAAGGTTATTATAAATATGTTAATGGAATTACTACCCAAAGTCAAGGGTTCCAGAATCAATATGAATTTTTAAAAGCTACAGGAAGCTATGATGTTAAAGGCTTGGACATACTTTTAAGAAAAAAGGTATCTGAATTTAATATTTGGCTTAGCTATTCATTTATGGACAATCAATATACATTTACTGATTTGCAGGTTAATGCTTTTGCCAGTAATCTTGATATAACACATGCTATTGCTTTTGGTACAGCTTATGCCTCAAAAAATTTAAAAATCGCTGCAGGTTTCAACTGGCATTCAGGCAAACCAAGTACTTCTCCCATAATAGGCAATGAGATATCGAACGATGCAATAAATTATTCTGCCCCCAATAGTTCTAGCCTGCAAGATTATTTGCGAATGGATATTTCCATAAGCTATAATTTTAATATAACACAAAAGATAAAAGCAGCTGCGGGCATATCCATTTGGAATATTTTAGATCGAGAAAACGAAATTAGTAATTTCTATCATCTAGATAATGAAGATGTAATCGAAACACGGCAACGCTCCTTAGGAATTACCCCAAATGCTGGGTTAAGGATATACTTCTAATTCTTTCAATATCAATTTACTCTAAACTAAAACCTTAATTTTTAATTAAAACTAGCTACTTAATTATTTTAGTAGCGGGTTTTTTATAACTTTATGAAGAACTAATTGCATCTATGTTAAAGCAACAATTAAATTTTAAACTTTCCCAAAAATTATCACCTCAGCAGATACAGTTGATGAAGATGATCCAATTGCCAACGCAAGCTTTTGAGCAGCGAATATCGCAGGAATTGGAGGAAAATCCAGCTCTTGAAGGAGGAAAAGAGGAAAGTGAAAACTTTGATGATGAGTTTAACAATGATGAATATGACGACAATTACGATGAAGGAAACGAAGTAATTGAAACCGATATAAACGTTGACGACTACTTAAGCGATGATGAAGTGCCAAGCTATAAACTTTCCGCAAACAATTATAGCGCAGACGATGAAGAAAGGCAAATGCCCTATGCTTCCGGAACTTCTTTCACTCAACATTTAATGCAACAATTAAATACGTATCGATTTGATGAAGAGGAAGAGGAAATAGCAGAATTTTTGGTAGGCAGTGTTGATGAAAGTGGCTATATCCGCCGTGAAATTCAGGATATTGTTGATGATTTGGCCTTCACACAAAATGTTTATACCACTGAGGATAAAGTTGAAAAAGTGCTGAAAATTGTTCAGGAATTAGATCCAGCCGGAGTTGCTGCCCGCGATCTTCAGGAATGTTTATTACTTCAATTGGAAAGGCGGGAACACACCCCCCCCGTAGCTTTGGCAATTGAGATTATTGAAGACTCTTTTGACCATTTCAGCAAAAAACATTACAAAAAGCTTATACAGAAATTTGATATAACTGAAGATCAACTGCGTGATGCCATTCACGAAATTGAAGGATTGAACCCTAAGCCAGGCGGAACTTATTCTGGGAATACAAGAATGGTGGAACATGTTGTTCCCGATTTTGCAATAAAAATTGTAGATGGCGAATTGGATTTAACCTTAAACGGAAGAAACGCCCCAGAGCTTCACGTTAGCCACGATTACACTAATATGTTGAAGGGTTACAAAGAGTCTAAAGATAAGTCTAAAGCGCAGAAAGATGCTGTAATGTTTATTAAACAGAAGCTAGATGCCGCAAAGTGGTTTATAGATGCTATAAAACAAAGGCAGCAAACGCTTTTTGTTACAATGAATTCAATCATGCACCACCAAGAAGAATATTTTTTAACTGGTGACGAGCGTAAGTTGAAACCGATGATTTTAAAGGACATTGCTGATAAAATCAACATGGATGTTTCCACGGTTTCACGTGTAGCGAACAGCAAATATGTGGACACTCCTTACGGAACAAAGTTGATAAAGGATTTTTTTAGTGAATCGATGAAAAACGATCAAGGAGAAGATGTTTCTACCAAGGAAATAAAGAAGATTCTTGAAATAACCATATCCGAGGAAAACAAACGAAAGCCGCTTACAGATGATAAACTGGCTAAAATTTTATTGGAGAAAGGCTATCCAATTGCACGAAGGACCATTGCCAAATACAGGGAACAATTGGATTTGCCAGTGGCAAGACTTAGAAAAGAAATTTGATGAATTTATTTCTTAAAACCGCATCATATATCTTTCATCCTTTATTGATGCCTATTTTGGGCACCATACTTTATTACAGTGTTACGCCCAAATATTTAGACCCCCAGTTGGTTCGTGTGGAACTTTTTTCAATTATAATCATTACTATTTTAATTCCTATTGTTATCTTTTTCTTTTTGAAAAATATACGCGTTGTGGAAACCATCTATTTAAAAGAAGTGAAGGAGCGTAAATTTCCTTTAATGATACAGTGTGTTCTTTTATTGCT
>JAGQYZ010000347.1 GCA_020435865.1 Aequorivita sp.
ATAATGTTTTTTTTAGGCGTTAAAGATGACTTAATAGGAATATCACCAAGGAAAAAATTTATAGGACAGGCTTTGGCAGCAGTTCTTGTTATTTTAATTACAGATGTGAGAATCCATAACTTGGATGGACTGTTTGGAATATGGGAACTTCCTTATATTGTCTCAGTATTGATTTCATTGCTCTTTTTTGTTTTTATAATTAATGCCTTCAATCTCATAGATGGGATAGATGGTTTGGCTGGTACTATTGCAATTATTGCAAGCACCGTATTTGGGTTTTTCTTTCTGCTCCAAGGAGATCACCTATTAATGTTAATCTCTTTTATATTGGTAGGAGCGTTACTCGCATTTCTGAGATTTAACTTTTCTGAAAAGAACAAATTATTTATGGGTGATTCCGGCTCTTTATTCATAGGATTTTTATTAACCTATCAAAGTATTTGCTTTTTGGGAATGAATACAGCTGAAAGTATTTGGTTCACTATGCCGAACAAGCCTGTTTTAATATTAGCAATTTTATCATTTCCAATTTTGGATACCTTTCGGGTTTTTATAATTAGAATTAAACAAAAACGCAGCCCATTTAGTGCAGACAAAAACCATATACATCATCGTTTAATGTGCTTGGGAATTTCTCACAAACAGTGCACGTTAATGTTAGCGCTTGTTAATGTATTTGTTATAGTTGTAGCCTTCTTAATTAGAGACTTAAATATTAACACACAATTTTTAATAATTGCTACATTGATACCCGTATTGGGTTTACTACCATGCTTACTGGGTCGCGAAAAAGGCAGAATAAAACTGCAAGTGCCCAAGCTAAGCAGAGCATAACATTCAAGACGATCATGGACCAAACTTCTTTTTTGGCCATATTATTCACTCCCTAAATTTAATTGTAAGATTACATTGAGCTATTTTTATAAGTTAAATTTAGTCTCTACATTTAAGCATTAATTCTTAATAAAACATTTTGAAAAATAAAGTAGCATTTATAACTGGAGTAACAGGACAGGATGGGGCTTATTTAAGTGAACTTCTATTGAAAAAAGGATATATCGTCCATGGTTTAAAACGACGGTCGTCATTATTGAATACAGATAGAGTAGATCATTTATACCAAGATCCGCATATTGAGCATCGTAATTTTATTTTGCATTATGGTGATATGACGGACAGTACAAACCTAATACGTCTTATCCAATCAATCCAGCCAGACGAAATATACAATCTTGCCGCCATGAGTCATGTGCAGGTTTCTTTCGAAGTACCTGAATATACTGCAAATGCAGATGGTATAGGTACCCTTCGGATTTTAGACGCAGTAAGATTGTTGGGAATGGAGAAGAAAACGCGGGTCTATCAGGCCTCCACTTCTGAATTATACGGAAAGGTACAAGAAGTGCCACAGTCCGAAACCACTCCTTTTTATCCGCGTAGTCCGTATGCCGTTGCAAAAATGTATGCCTATTGGATTACGGTCAACTATCGGGAAGCTTACGGAATGTTTGCCTGCAACGGAATATTATTCAATCACGAGTCTCCAATTCGTGGAGAAACGTTTGTAACCCGAAAAATTACAAGAGCTGTCTCCCGAATTGCTTTGGGATTACAGGATATGCTCTACTTGGGAAATCTTGACGCACAACGAGATTGGGGCCATGCCAAGGATTATGTAAAAATGATGTGGATGATACTTCAAACTGACGAACCTGAAGATTGGGTAATTGCAACCGGAAAAACTACGGCGGTGCGGGATTTTGTACGTATGGCTTTTTCCGAAATTGAAATTGAACTGGAATTTAAAGGAGAAGGCGAAAATGAAAAAGCCTTCGTTAAAAAATGTAATCATCCAGATTATCAATTGCCTACAGGAAAACAAGTGCTTCAGGTGGATCCTAAATATTTTAGACCCACTGAAGTGGAACTGCTAATTGGAGATCCCACAAAAGCCAAAACAAAATTGGGATGGGAAGCCACATATGATTTGCCTATGCTAATCAAAGAAATGATGGAAAGCGATTTAAAATTGATGAAAAAAGATCAATACCTAAAAAAAGGAGGCTTTACCACTCTAAATTATTACGAATAACATGCAGAAGGATATAAAAATATATGTAGCTGGACATCGTGGCATGGTGGGCTCAGCTATATGTCGTGCACTTCGGGCAGAGGGATTCACTAATCTTATCGGAAAAAGCAGTAGTGAACTTGATTTAAAAAATCAGGAATCTGTAAATTCCTTTTTCCAAAAAGAAAAACCTCAAGTGGTCATTGATGCAGCGGCTAGGGTTGGGGGTATTTTGGCCAATAACAACTTTCCGTATCCATTTTTGATGGAAAACCTTCAAATTCAAAACAACCTCATAGACGCAGCACAGCAAAACAATGTGCAAAAATTTATATTTCTCGGTAGTTCTTGTATATATCCCAAACTGGCCCCTCAGCCATTAATGGAAGAGCATTTATTGACAGGGCCATTGGAACCCACGAACGAATGGTATGCAATTGCCAAAATTGCTGGCCTGAAAA
>JAGQYZ010000348.1 GCA_020435865.1 Aequorivita sp.
ATTTTTTTTCTGAAATTTCTTTTAAAGAAAAACATAAAGATAGCAACTACCGAAAAAAAGATGAAAAGATAAGCGCGGTTCCTCTCGGTGTTCCAATTGTTTATAGCTTCATAAGTAAAAAACACAGCGATTACAAGATATGCATATTCAAAAAAACGATATACTTTATTTAACATCTTCGGTTTTTGTTTTGTCTACTAATTGAACTCCTTGATTTTTTCTGGATAGAAAGGTAGTGAAATCTTCACTACTGTCAAACCCTACGGCGCCATCGTTATAGGAACCATCCTTAAATTTTATTTGATAGGGCTTGTCTGTGAAGACCCATTTGTTTTTTTGATCCCAATAAAGCTGCGTGGCTTTTAAAACAACACTATCTGCTGTTATAACTACAACATTTTTGCGAAGGTCTACCAAGGCGGTTTTATCATACTGGATAGCATAATCTGCTGTTACGGTATTTTTTTTCCCGTCTTCGCCCCAAAAGTGTACTTCAATTCCCTTTGGAAATTCTTTATATGGAAATTCCAGATTTGAATAATCAAGCAATTTATCGGCCAATAGATTGGTTATCAATTTTCCAGAATCTGTATATTTAAAGTTGATGTTTTTTCCTTCAGCAACGGGTGCACCATCAGAAAGGTTTAATTTTTTTACATTTTGGTAATTGCTTTCACATGCAAAAAGCGTGATGACCAATACCAGGGCCATCACGCTTTTAAACATATTTAAAGTGGTGTACATTCTTATAAGTTAGGAACTCTAACGCTTCCGCCAACCCAACATTTAAAGGTAATGGTTTTACCAGCCATACCTTCAGAAAAAATATCACTTGGTTGTGGGGCACGTTGTCTGTAGCTACTTGCAGCTGCTCTAGCATTTCCTGCAATAGTACCGTCTACACGAGCTGCTTTGTCCATCATGTCTGCCGCAAGCCAGTACATTGCTCTTTTTTCAAAAACTGTAGTTCCACAATTGTTTGCACTGTCTGCGTACATTGCGCCAATTTTATAGTATGCAATTCCGGCAGATGGTTTTGCTTCCAACATTTTGTTATAATAGTTTCTTGCAGTGCCAAAACTTCCTTTTTTGCGGTAGTTTTCAGCAATACTATAATAAATTCTGGCTTTTTTAGAGTTATCTTTTTCAAGGTCTGCAGCTTGGTTGAAATAATCCAAAGCTTTTGATGCTTTGCCTTCAGCTTCAGCTTGTTTACCCAATAAGTATGCAGAAGTTGAACTTGGTTCCAACTCATGAAGACGAACGGCCAATTTGTTTGAAAGTTCGCTTTCACAGTCTTTAGCATCAAGTCTGTTACTTGCAGCTTTTAGCCAATCAATATCATTCTTTTTCTGTTCGTAATCTTTTTCATAAAGAGGGATAAGGTTAGGACAATCTGCCAACTGGCCCAGTTTTCCGTTTACACTTTCTTCAACGGTTGCATATACACCTAAGTTATTGTCATAAACATCTTTGGCGCGCTTTTCCTTATCGGTAAGTGCTGTGCCAGCTTCTTCTTTATCCATTAAAGGAGTAAGTTTTGATGCAAGGCTGTTTTTTTCAGTGTCTATTTTTTCTATAACAACATCATATAGGTCAAAGATTTCTTGAATGTCCTTTTGACCATCGTTATAAAGATCTACAGCCAATGAGAAATAGGCGTAAAGGCTTTTTCCACTTGTAAAATTTTCTGGATCTTTTTTGAAAGCTTCGTCAAAAGCTTTGAATTGTTCTGCTTTTGAACCAATGTTGTAGTCAAATTTTATTTGTGCAATGGTTGAAAGCACTTCTCCTTCCTTAGTTTGTTCTGGAAAGTTTTGAAGTCTTAATTTATATGCTTGAATTA
>JAGQYZ010000349.1 GCA_020435865.1 Aequorivita sp.
GGATGAATCTGGATGTGAGTCCTGACGGAAAAACCATTGCTTTTGATATGCTGGGCGATATTTATACTATGCCTATTTCGGGTGGAACTGCAAAAGCAATTAGAGCGGGAATTCCTTTTGAAGTGCAACCAAGATTCAGTCCGGACGGTACAAAAATTTCATTTACAAGTGATGCTGGGGGTGGCGACAATATATGGGTGATGGATGTAGATGGCAGCGATGCAAAACAAGTTACAAAAGAAGATTTCCGTTTGTTGAACAATGCTGTTTGGAGTGCGGATGGGAATTATTTGATTGCACGAAAACATTTTTCCTCAGAAAGAAGTTTGGGAGCTGGTGAAATGTGGCAGTATCATAAATCTGGTGGAACTGGTTTACAAATTACAAAACGCAAAAACGATCAACAGGATGTAAACGAGCCTTTTGTTTCACCAGACGGAAAATATCTATACTACAGTGAGGACATGTATCCAGGTGGATATTTTCAATACAACAAAGACCCAAACGATCAAATTTATGTTATAAAACGGTATGAGTTTGAAACTGGAAAAACAGAAACAATAACTGGCGGCCCAGGGGGAGCTGCCCGACCAACAATTTCACGTGATGGCAAAATGTTAGCTTTTGTAAAAAGAGTTCGTACAAAAAGTGTATTGTTTATCCAAGATTTGGAAACTGGGGAAGAATGGCCCATTTATGACCAATTAAACAAAGACCAACAGGAAGCTTGGGCGCTTTTTGGGGTTTATCCAAATTTTAGTTGGATGCCAAACGACAAGGAAATTATTTTTTGGAGCGGGGGAAAAATCAATAAAATTGATGTGAACTCATTGGCCGTTACCAACATTCCATTTACAGCAAATGTAAATATAGATTTAGCAGAAACGGTTCATTTCAATAATAAAATTGAAACCGAAACATTTACCCCAAAAATGATTCGGCACGCTGTTACTTCTCCAGATGGCGAATATATTATTTTCAGTGCACTAGGGCATTTATACAAAAAAACATTACCTAATGGCAAACCGCAACGACTTACAAACAGTAAAAATTTTGAGTTTGAACCCACTTTTTCACCCAGTGGCTCAGAAATAGTGTACGTTACCTGGAGTGATTTGGAAAAAGGTGCTATTTATAAAATTTCAGCAAATGGTGGAAATCCAATTAAATTGACATCTAAAAAAGGAATTTATAGAACACCATCCTTCTCTCCTAACGGAACCCAAATAACTTTTAAAAAAGAAAGTGGAAACACCGATCAAGGTTTCACATATACTAAAAATGAAGGTATTTATATTATTAACGCTAATGGAAGCAATGAAAAATTTGTTGTTGATAAGGGAGAATATCCAATGTTCAGTAAAGATGGGAAACGAATTTTTATTCAAACCGGTGGAACGTATTTTGGAGATATTGAGAAAAAACTTATCAGCGTTAACCTTTATGGAAACGACGAAAAAACACATATAACTTCAAAATATGCCAATAGGCTAATACCAAGTCCAGACAATGAATGGATTGCATTTACAAACCTTCATAAATTGTTTGTGGCTCCTTTAGTACTAAACGGTCAAACCGTTGATTTAGATAATAAAAGTAAATCCGTTCCAGTTTCACAGCTTGCCAAAGATGCTGGGATAAATGTTCACTGGTCACCAAACAGCCAAAAAGTAATGTGGACTCTGGGCGATGAATATTTCAGTAATGAGCTGAAAAACAGGTTTACATTTTTGCCTGGTTCCCCAGAAAAAGTGCCAGAGATAACATTGGTTGGAACAAAGATTGGTCTGCAAGCACCTGTAGATAAACCTAACGGAAGGATTGCTTTTACCAACGCGCGAATCATTACAATGGAAAATGACAACGTAATTGAAAATGGAACTATCGTAATTAACGCCAACAAAATAGAAGCAATTGGTGAGGCAGATAAGGTTACTGTGCCTACGGGGACAAAGATTTATTCTGCAGCAGGAAAAACCATCATGCCAGGAATGGTAGATGCCCATGCGCACGTTGGAGCTTTCCGTTATGGATTGCCATCACAGCAGTACTGGCCTTTTATGGCAAATTTGGCTTTTGGCGTAACCACATCTCACGATCCATCGGCAAATACCGAAACTGTTTTTACGCTTTCTGAACTTCAAAAAAGTGGTGAATTAGTGGGGCCTCGATTGTTTTCAACAGGCTTTATTCTTTATGGGGCCGATGGCGATTTTAAAGCAGTTATCAATAATTTGGAAGATGCAAGAAGCAGTATTAGGCGTACAATAGCTTTTGGTGCAAAAAGCGTAAAAAGTTACAATCAGCCTCGTAGAGACCAACGCCAGCAGGTGTTGCAAGCTGCCCGTGAAATGGGCATCAATGTTGTTCCCGAAGGTGGCTCCACATTCTATCATAACTTAACAATGGTTATTGACGGACATACAGGCGTGGAGCATAACATTCCCGTTGCACCCGTTTATAAAGATGTTCTTGAATTGTGGAGCCATAGCGGAAGTGGCTATACTCCTACCCTAATTGTAAATTACGGTGGAATGAATGGGGAATTCTATTATTATGAACGAGACAATGTATGGGAAAATAAAAAATTACTCACTTTCACCCCCAGAAGTATTATTGACAGCCGTTCCCGCCACAGAATGAAAACACCACAGGAAGAATATAAAAATGGGCATATTTTGGTTTCTGAAACCGCAAAAAGTTTGAGTGATGCAGGAGTGAAAGTGAATATGGGCGCACACGGGCAACTACAAGGTTTAGGAGCACATTGGGAAACCTGGATGCTGCAACAGGGTGGAATGAGCAATTTGGAAGCGTTAAAAGCAGCCACAATTAATTCCGC
>JAGQYZ010000018.1:0-549 GCA_020435865.1 Aequorivita sp.
TCTTGTTTTTTTACTGGGCGGTTTTGCCGCTTTTTCACAATCAACGGTTACCGGAACGGTAATTGATTCTGAATCAAACGATCCTTTGGCTGGGGCCAATGTGGTTGAGACAGGCACAACTAATGGTGCCATTACCGATTTTGATGGAAACTTTACATTAGAGACTTCTGCAAAAACGGGTACACTTACCATTTCATATATTGGGTATTCTATTGAAAAAGTGCCATTCAAAATTGTGAATGGAGCTGCAAACTTGGGAACAGTTAAAATTACTGTAGATTCTGATGCCCTTGAAGAGGTTGTTATCGTAGGGAAAGGAATTATAGATATGGCAAAGGATCGTCAAACTCCTATAGCTGTTTCAACTATTACTTCTGCTGAAATTCAAGCAAAGGCAATAGGTAACGTAGAATTTCCGGAGGCAATAAAAAGTACTCCGAGTGTTTATGTTTCTAACCAATCTGGTGGTTTTGGTGATTCACAAATGTTTTTACGTGGTTTTGACCAAACAAATACTGCTTTCCTTTTAAACGGACAACCAATCAACGG
>JAGQYZ010000018.1:577-9614 GCA_020435865.1 Aequorivita sp.
ATGTACTGGTCTAACTGGTCTGGAATGTCTGACGTTGCAAATGCTGTTCAGGTTCAGCGTGGTTTGGGATCTTCAAAATTGGCAATATCTTCAGTTGGGGGTACTGTTAACATTGTTTCTCGTGCCGCTGGAAGAAAAGAAGGTGGTTTTGCACGTTTTATGGCAGGTAATGATGATTATTTTAAAGGAACAATGAGTTACGATTCTGGTCTTAAGGGAAAATGGGCTTACAGTTTTTTATTGGACTACTGGCAAGCACATAGAAAATATTCTGACGGTACTGCTGGCCAAGGGCAAAACTACTTTGTTGGTATAGGGTATGTGCCAAACGATAAACACTCTTTTAACTTTTTATTGACTGGTGCTCCACAGTGGCATGATCAAAATTTCTCAAAATCTTTGGAAGATTATGCACGGTACGGAAAACGTTATAACAATAACTCAGGGTTTTTAGATGGTGAAAGATATACTTTAAGAAGAAACTACTACCACAAGCCAATCATCAACCTTAACTGGGATTGGACCATGAGTGAAAAAACAAACTTGTCTTCAGTATTATATGCTTCTTTTGGCCGTGGAGGCGGAACAGGACCTGCTGGTAGCTCAAGAAATATTGTCTTTGCAAATGACGGTGATATAGATTTTAATGCTATTAAAGAAAATAATATTGCAAATGCAGAAAACGGAATTGGTAATTATGGCAGTTCCCTAGCAAGAAGAATGTCTGTGAATAATCATAACTGGTACGGATTCCTTACTAATCTTGAAAGTAATGTAAGTGATAATTTCACTTTTAATATTGGTCTTGATACTCGTATGTATAAAGGGACACACTTTTATCAAATGAATAACCTACTAGGCCTTCAAGGTTATGCCGATAACTTTGGGTATGGTGACCAAAGAGATAGTGACTACGTAATCAGCGAAACTTTTGAAGCAAACCCTTGGGCGGCATTGTTTAGTTCTGCAGATGAAGGACAACGTTTTAACTATGACTATTCAGAATTCATAAACTATATTGGTGGTTTTGGACAAGCCGAATACAAAACAGACAATTTTTCTGCCTTTGTACAAGGTGCTGTTTCAACACAGAGCTACCAAAGAGAAGGTCGTGCGCAAGGAACTGAAATTGAAGGTGTAAACGGTCTTGGAAAATCTGATAAAGTAAACAAATTGGGTTATAATGTTAAAGGGGGAATGGGTTATACTTTTATTGAAAACAATACTGTTTTTGCAAATGCTGGATACTATTCAAGACAGCCTTTCTTAGATAATATTTTTGATGATATCAGAAACTCAAACTACATTCTTGATGGAGAAAATAAAATTGATAATGAAGAAATTTTAGGCGTTGAGTTTGGCTATAGACTTCGTGCAGGATCTTTTAGCTTAGATCTGAACGGTTACTATACTAGCTGGGGTAACAGATTCCTTAGAGGAGGTTTTATTGCAGCAGACCCAGAGTCTTCAAACCCAATAGAACAAGTAGACCGCTATCAAAAATTTACAGATATTACCCAAGTTCACAAAGGATTTGAATTTGAAGGTAAATATAGATACTCAAGTGTATTTATGATTAGAGCTTTTGGAAGTATTGGAAACTGGAAATATGATGGTAAAACACCTTTCCAAACTAGAAATGATGAAACCAATGCTTTATTGGAAGAAGGTTCTGTTAATTTAAGTGGAACCAAAGTTGGTAATGCACCACAAACCTCTTTCGGCTTTGGTTTTAAATACAACATTGTCGGCGGACTTAGCGTAGATGCAGATTACAACATATATACAGACCTTTATGGGTTTGTTAATGTTAATGATGTTATTGATGCATCTTTAGCTGGAGAAACATACCAAGCAGAGCGTTTGCCAGCATATAGCCTTCTAGATGCTGGAATTACTTACAAATTTGATTTTGGGGGTAATGACTTCACAATTAGAGCAAATTGCTACAATGCTACAAATGAAATGTACTTGAGCCAAAAAGATTCTTACGGTTACTTCTACGGTAATGGAAGAACTTGGAATGCAAGTCTTCGTTACGATTTCTAAAAAAACGAAATTGTTTTTAAAAAATGCTCCAAGCTTTTGGAGCATTTTTTTTGTTTATATAGCTTATCTTTGGAATTCTTAAAAAGTAAATACTATGGCTACTACACTACAATTTATTCACTCCTATTGGGCATATTTGGTTCTTTTGATTGTTTTACTTGCAACACTCAATGCGCTTGCTGGATTTTTCTCAAAAAGAGAATATGGCGCAAAAGATTTTAGAATTTCGCTCTTTGCACTTATTGTTACACATATTCAAATACTTATTGGGCTTATACTTTATTATGTATCACCTTGGGGTTTGAAAAACATATTAAGTATGGGAATGGGCGCCGTAATGAAAGATTCAACAGCAAGACTATTTGCCGTTGAGCATCCATTAGTAATGATTTTTGTAGTAATCCTGATTACTATTGGATATTCAAAACACAAAAAGAAATTACTTTCACACGGAAAATTCAAAACCTTGGCTATATTTTACACCATAGCATTGGTTTTATTGCTCAGTAGAATTCCTTGGAGCCATTGGTTTTAAAATTGAACTATTGCTGAAATAAAAAATCCTGCTGAAATCATGTTCAGCAGGATTTTTAATATATAAGGAATAGACTATGCACCTTCTTTTTTTAAACGTTTGTGGGATACAAAGATCAATATGCCGATAAGTACAATAGATACAATCGAGGCGTTTAATGTACCAAGATCCAACCCGCCTTTAGTAATGGGTTTAGTTAAAAAATCTCCGAAAGTTGCTCCAAAAGGACGAGTAAATATAAAGGCAATCCAAAACAGAATAACTTGGTTTATTTTGGTAAAATAGTGAAACAGAATCACAATTAAAATGATACTTGCTGTAACCACTGCCCCGTTTAAATAACTTAAACCCACAACATCACTCAAGTAATCTCCAAATGCGGTTCCCAAACTATTTGAAAACAAAATGGCAATCCAATAGAAAATTTCCTTTTCCCTTTCAAAAATTGGGAAGACATTCAGGCTTTTAAATTTTTTATGCCAAAGAAATAGTGTGAACAATAAAAAGGCAAAAAGAATAATACTTCCAACGGTATATCCCAAATGTAAACTTCGGTCCATGAAATCTGAAATTTCTGTTCCCAAAGTCGTTGTTGCTATAATGACGAGCCAATAAAAAACTGGGATGTATCTTTTTGAAAAAAGCTGTATTAAAAGCACAGTTAAAAAGAAAGCAGCGGTTATACCAATGCCTATCGCATAGCCTAAATTGAGGGTCATAGATAAAAAATCGCCCAAGGTCTCGCCAAGAGTTGTAGCAATAATCTTCATCAACCAAAAGATGAGGGTTATTTCTGCTACTTTATTTAAAGTTTTCATGTTTTAGCTTTTTTTGATTCAATCCTCAGAATCTTCTTCCTGAATCTCTTTTCCGTTCGCATCATAAAACAATTCTTTCGTGCCTAACAGTTGTTTCACCTCTATTTCATAGCTTGTTGTGCCTTCAGAGTTTTCTATTTTTGCAACTGTTTTCACTTGAACTTCTTTATGAGAAGCCATAAAACTTTGTTGTACAGCTTTTGGTAATTCATCATAAGTAATCAAATGTTCTGTTTCCAACCATTTTCCAGTGTCTGAAAAATTAGCAGAATACTTTGTGCCACTCATAATAAACTCAGCTTCATATTCGTGTGTATTTTCTTTGTTCCATGTGATATTTGTGGCATTTAAAAATTTTGTTTTAAAAGCGGAATCTAATGTGCTTGGCACCTTTTTTTGTGCACAAGCTGCTACGCTGGCGCATAAAACTACCAAGGCAACTAAATATATATTTTTCATTTTTTGCTTAATTAAATTAATACTGATTGCTTCGCTTGGAAAACAAACGAAGTCATAAAATACATATTAAGCAATTATTGGTGGGTGAAAGACTTTAGAAGTGTAACTGGAAACTGAAAGATTTTCAAAAGAATAAATAATTTTTTTCGGTTCAATATTCTTGATAAGATTCATTTTAAATTTAAATGGACTTATAAACTGAAATAAAGTTATTTGTGAATGGTTCTGTGTTTGTATGGGAGTGTGCGGTTTTTGTTCATCACCATTATCGTGTTTGTCTAAGATCCCGTCTAGATTCAAAAGATGGTCTGTTACAAAATCAAAAGGTGTCATGTCTTTGTCTTCGTTTGCTTTACAGTTACTATACATTTTAGGAAGATCTGGTAAAATTGAAAAACTTCCCATTGGCAAACAAAAAGTTCCCAGGGTATAAAATGATACGAAGAAAATTTTTAGTGATTTTATCACGAATCCTTTAACGCTAACAAAATAATTTTATTGGGATAAGGGTAGAATTTTTTGATTGTACACTTAATTATAGTGTATTATGAAACTTGATTTAATTTTCAGTAACCTTTTCCTTTATCAAATAAATATAGACAGGAAAGTGATCGCTATATCCACCTGTAAACCCATTCACAAAACTTCGGAACGGATAGCCTTTGTATTTCCCACGTGGAGTGGTCAAATAGTTTTTATTAAAGATTCCGGCCTTGTAAAAACGATAGGATGAATAATCTTTTTTGGTCAACTCTGTTGACATTATTATTTGGTCAAAAAGATTCCATGCATCACGATAGGCCAGTGTACCCATTCCTTTTTTGTACATATCTTCCATTGGGTTATAAAGCTCTTTCACCTTCATATCATCTCTTTCGCTCTTAGTTTTTAGAACATCCTTAACGCTTGGGCTTGTTGGATCGTCGTTTAAATCACCCATGGTAATGATTTTTGCATAGGGGTCTTCGCTAAACAATGAATCCATTATATGCTTATTCAGTTCGGCAGCTTTTATTCTTTTTGGGCGACTTCTTTCTTCACCACCGCTTCTCGATGGCCAGTGGTTTACAATGACATTAATCTTTTCACCATCTAGCATGCCGCTTACCAAAAGTTGGTCACGCGTATAAATACGTTTGCTACGATCTTGGTCATCAAAAATTACCAATTCATACGCTTTATAATTTGTGGGTGTGAATAATTTCTTTTGATAAAGAAGTGCCACATCAATTCCGCGGCGGTCTGGACTGTCAAAATGTACAATGCCATAATCTTTATTCACCAAAGGTTTTTGATTCAGAAGGTCTTCTATTACGCGACGGTTTTCTATTTCGCTTACACCAATTATTGCTGGAGAGGTTCCGGTAACGTCCATGCCAATTTCAGAAATCACCTTTGCCATATTTGCCAATTTCGCCTCATAGATTTCTTTAGTCCAATGATCCTTACCTTCTGGGGTGCGGTCATCATCAAAAATTAGAGGGTCGTCTTCATAGTCAAATAAATTTTCAAGGTTGTAAAAAGCAACAGTATTTACTTTATACTGTTTTTCATTTTGCCCAAAAAAAGTGGTAAAAGATAGAAGGGATAGGGCAAAAAACCAAAAGGATAATTTCATAATTATATGTGAATATTAAGTTTGAGTAAAATTTTATTCATTAGCAAGGCCAAAAGTAGGTATTTCATTTAAAAAATATATTTTTGCACCCTATTTTAAAGATTTCTTAATATTCAAACTTTAAATTTTAGAATGAACAAATTCATTTTTACAATTTGCACAGTGTTTTTAGTAGCCTTTTCGGCTGCTGCCCAAAGCCCTGTAGTAATGGGAAAGGTATTAGACACCAACTCCAGCGAACCCATTCCGGATGTGAAAGTTAGCATCCAGAACAGTATTTTCAATACCGTTACCAATGCAGAGGGAATATTTTCCTTTTCAAATAAATCCCTTCCGCAGGGTGAACAGATTTTGGAAATTTCAAAAGACGGTTACACTAGCCTGAAAATTCCGGTAACCATCCAGAATAATGAGCCCGTTAATCTGAAGCCTATTTTATTGAGTGTTGACCTTCAGGAGGTCGAAGCCCAAATTGGTATTATCAGTCTTTCTGATGATCAACTTGACGAAGACGAAGGGACTTCTTTCAACGTTTCTGGCTTGCTTCAAGCCTCCAAAGATGTGTTTTTGAATGCAGCNNTCCTATGATTTTAGTGCTACCTTCTTCCGCCCAAGAGGCTATGATTCCGAAGATGGAAAAGTGCTTATCAATGGTTTGGAAATGAACAAACTCTATGATGGAAGGCCACAATGGTCTAACTGGGGTGGGCTGAACGATGTGCAGCGCAATCAGATGTTCTCCATGGGAACTTCTGCAAACGAATACAACTTTGGTCATCTTGCAGGAAGTACAAACATTATTATGCGTGCCTCACAGTATCGTAAAGGTGGACGTATTTCTTATGCTACAAGTAACCGTAGCTATCGCGGTCGTGTTATGGGGTCATATAACAGTGGTCAGCTTCCAAGTGGTTGGGCTTATTCTGTTTTGCTGGCAAGACGTTTTGGGGAAGAAGGCTATAATGACGGAAGTCTTTATGATGCTAACTCTTTCTTTGCTTCCGTAGAAAAGAAATTGAACGACAAGCACAGCTTAAACCTTACCGCTTTCTATACACCAAACCGAAGAGGAAAATCATCTCCAAACACTCAGGAGGTCTATGATCTTAAAGGAACCAGATATAATAGCTACTGGGGAAATCAGGACGGTGAAATTCGCAACTCGCGAATCAAGGAAGTAAGTGAGCCTATCATTATGTTGAACCATTATTGGGACATTTCAGAAAAAACCCAGCTTAATACAAACGTTGGCTACCAGTTTGGAAAAATTGGAAATAGTCGTTTGGGATATGACAATGCGCCTAACCCAGATCCAACCTATTACCAAAAGCTGCCGAGTTACTTTTTGGCAGATCCAAACGGGCCAAACTATGGGGGAGCATACCAAGCATATTCAGAGTTTGTGAACGATGGTCAAATTGACTGGCAAAACATTTATGAAACTAACGTTTTTTATGGCGGTACTTCACGTTATTATTTATATGAGGATAGAAATGACGATAAACAAATTTCTGCCAACACCATTTTAACTTCGCGGATAACGGACAATATTGACATTACTGCTTCCTTTAATTACCGAAACCTAAACTCCAACAATTTTGCAAATATGATTGATTTATTGGGAGGAAATGGGTATTTGGACATAGATACTTTTGCACTTGGTGATGAAGCTCAAAACGATCTGAACAATCCAAACCGTGTGGTTGGTAAGGACGATATGTTTAAATATAACTATGAATTGGACGCTACCGATTACAGTGGTTTTGCACAAGCACAGTTTTCATATTCAAAAGTTGACTTTTATGTTGCTGGAAAAGTTGGGAAGACCACATATCAAAGAAATGGTCTATACAGAAATGGTAATTTCGCAGATAATTCCTTTGGGAAAAGTAAACAACTGGATTTTACTACATACGGTGCTAAAGCAGGGGGTACTTATAAAATATCTGGGAGACATGCTTTTGAAGTGAACACGGCATATTTCACAGATGCGCCAACCCTACGCAACTCTTTTTCAAATTCACGACAAAACAATGAAACGGTAAATGGCTTGACTGAAGAGAAAAACATAAGTGTAGACGGAAGTTACATTTTTCGTTCACCTATTGTTAAAGCGCGTTTAACTGGCTATTATACTTTAATGCAAGATGCTTCTGAGATTTCTTTCTATTATGCAGATGGTATTTCAGTTCAAGGGGCTGATAGAGCAGTAGAGAACAGTTTCATTCAAGAAATACTTACAGGTGTAAACAAAAAGAATATAGGAGCTGAATTGGGTATTGAAGCACAAGTAACCCCAACCATCAAGTTGAAAGGTGCTGCTGCTTATGGACAGAACACATATGATAATAACCCGAATTTATATATTACTTCAGATTTTGGTGGAGCGCTTAATGCTGAAACGCTTCAAAGAATATCTTCAGTAGATTATGGTCCTTCATATTTAAAGGATTATAAAGTTGCTGGAGGCCCTCAACAGGCATACCAAATAGGGTTTGAATATCGCGATCCAGATTTCTGGTGGTTTGGAACTACAGCAAACTATTTTAGCAATGCATATGTAGATGTTTCGCCACTTGCAAGAACCAAAAACTTTTATTTAGATACAGACGGAGTACCTTTCAATGATTATGATCCTGCTGTTGCAAGAGAATTGTTGAAGCAAGAAAAGTTTGACGACTATATGCTAGTAAACGTAGTAGGTGGAAAATCTTGGAAAATAAAAGATTACTACGTTGGTTTCTTTGCAACAGTAAATAACGTACTCGATAAAAAATATAAAACAGGCGGTTTTGAGCAGGGAAGAAATGCCAATTACAGAACTCTTTCCGAAGATGCCGCAAACGATACTCGTGTGTTTGGCCCAAAATACTGGTATGGTTACGGAACAACATATTACCTAAACCTTTACGTTCGATTTTAATTAAGAAAAAAGCATTAAATTTATATACAGATGAAAAATTTTAAAAACATTAAACTTCTACCTTTCTTATTCTTTTTAGGAATGATTGCTACTTCCTGTGTTCAGGATGATGATTATAGTATACCCGAAATAAATGCAACCGAACCTAACATAAGCGCTGATGATATCATTAATATCGCTACGGTGAAAGCAATTTATGGCGGTTTTGATCCGGTCGAAATTGAAGCTGGTGACGGCTCTACAAGAGATATTTATTTGGTAGGATACGTTGTTTCAAGTGATGAAACTGGAAACTTTTACAAAACATTGGTAATCCAGGATTCTCCTGAAAATCCAACTGCAGGGGTTTCAATCTCTACCAATTCCACAGATTTATACACCAAGTTTGAACCGGGCCGTAAAGTTTATTTAAAAGTGAACGGTCTTTTCATTGGAGAATATGCTGGCCTGCCAACAATAGGTACACAGGATGGTAGCGAAGTAGGAAGAATTGACGCTTTGGAATTTGAAAGCCGTATCCTCCGCTCTCTTGAAAGTCCTGAATTAGTTCCAACGGTTATTTCAGTAGCAGAAGCTAACAATCCTGCAAGGTTAAATACTTTGGTGAAATTTGAAAACGTACAGTTTCCAAACGG
>JAGQYZ010000350.1 GCA_020435865.1 Aequorivita sp.
TTTTTATCCATCGGTCACCACAATCAAGTACGTCGGAGCTACCTAGAGACTGACTGAAGCAACCTAAATCTTTTGCCATGCATACCTTATAATGTACGTATCAATTCCTTTAATACGGTATCGACTCCCCTGAAAAAATCATCTTGTTGTTGATTTATTATTATATCTGGTTGCAGTGGTGTGCTTTCTTGAGGTGATAAACGAAACAACCTTTTGGAATACGTGATAACCAATTTTGAATCAGGCAGTGTGAAACTATCCATATCCTGATAACCATTTGGATTGGAACCCGTGGGCTGACCAACAATTTTAGCATTTAACAATTGCTTAAATAACGCTGCATTACTTGTTGCCGCAGAAAAGGTTTTATTACTCGTTAATACGAATACGCCATTTTTCCAATCTATACAATCAGCAAGATTTAGTGCATATGCCAGCACTGTACCCACATATAAATCTCCGCCTCCATTATCACGCATATCAATAATTACCTGTTTAATCTTTTTTTCTTGAATATCAGAAACTAATTGCGCCCCAAAAACTTGCATCTCTTCAAAGGAAGGATAACCGGCAAAGTTTATATATACCGCCATGGTTCCTGAAATAGAGGTATACCACAAATCAGGATTATCAATGGTAGGTTTTTTTATTTCAGGTACAGTCAAGTTTATATTGGAAACGTCACTTCCCTCCCACTGTTCATCAGTTATAGCTGCTAACTCCATAGTTAGTAACTTCTTATTATTATCTCGAAAACTAAATTTGGCGTCATTCATAGTATCAATCATATTAAGATGGAAGAGTAATTCTGCAGTAGTCAAATAACTACCCGTTCTTTCCTTTAAGGAATATTCATTTTCCACAAATTGGGCAAACTCTGAAACTTTTTTCGCTACGGTATCAATAGGAATACCATTAATTGATTCCAAAGCTGTTTTGAGAATCTGTTTATTTTCCTTCAAGGTTTTAGTTACATACCATTGTCCTTCGATAAATTCAATTTCGAATGGAAATCGGTGTGTAGGTATATTTCTTAATGATATGGCAGTATGACCATCATTTATACGTCTGGTTAAGCGCATTAATTTTAAAATAATATCAAAATCGTTTAATGATTCAACATTGTCATAAATCTTGCTCCATTCAGTTAAAAACGTTTCTTTGGATACCGAATGGTAAAGGTCTATATGCTTTTGTTCTAAAGATTCCTTATAGACTTTTAGGTCTTCTTCCCAGTCAATTTTGTTGGCCGTCTGTGCAAGTACGATATTGAAAGCCGAAACGATAAAAATTGATACAGGAATAATTACTTTTTGAAATGAATTCATATTACTATTGCTTTAGGTATATCATGTGCAGTATAACCAATAAGATGATTAACTGTTTCATTTTTAAATGTTTAACACTGATGAAATAGACTTATATCTAAATTGTTTCTATTTTAGAACGAGTAGCCTATGGAAAATTCCCCATAAAATGGATCTATAAAGTCATAATCACTCCTAAAATCCTTGATCATTTCATTAACATCCTCTGTGTTCGGGTTGCTATTCCAATCTTCATTTGAAAACCCGTAACCAATTGCAAAGGTCAAGGTAAAACCACTTTTCCATACCCATTTTTTTCCTGCATTTATACCAAAGCTCACATCGGGCATACTAAAGTCAAAATTCGTTTCATTGATTTTACCCTCCCCGTTAAATTGTCTGTACCTACCATAAGCTCCAGCAAAATACGAATTCATCTGCTTATTGAAATGGTAACGATAGTTCAGTATAAAAGAATACCCACTGGATTCTATTCGTGCCTCGGTGTAGGTTTTGGGAATTGCTTCATAATCAAATCGCGCTACAAAACCGTGCTTTTTTTGGTACAGAAATTCATAATTCACAGAATATATACCAAATGCCACTGCTACAGGACAAGCACTTATAGCGTGTTTAAATTCTGATGGTGACTTTAGCTTTAAGCCTTCTTTCTCTTGTGCAAAGGTAAAAGTTGAAAATACCATTACAAATACATAAAGAATAACATTAGGTGTTGTTTTCATGATTGTTTGTTTAATAATTGATGTTAGATAATTTTATGGTACAAAGATGTGATTCAAAGCAAATCAAATCGTCTTGATTTATAATTTAGAACCACATTATTTACCACTTTTATTACTGAGATTACTTATTAGCTTTCACTAAAATATCGCATATTAGGTTTTGCATTTCTACAGATTTATACGCTGGTATTTGGTGCCCAACATCTTTTAGTAAAAACAATTGCTTTTTAGGTGCCACAAGCTTTTTATAAAACTTTTCGGTTAGTTCGGTACTTGTTGTTAAATCTTTGTCTCCGATCAAAACATAGGTAGGGACTTTGAAAACTGTTTTATGGTTTAATAAGTTGATTGCATACAATTCTTTATAAAGAGGCATCCATAGCCGTTCCCATTCTTTAAAGTATTCCATGTAGTTTTTAAATTCATTATCAGGAATGTGAGTTCCTTTAAAATCGCTAATCCATTTAAATTGAATGGCCATATCTTCAACCTTTTCATAAGGTATATGTATGGATTTAAGTTGCTTTACAGCTTCAGTGTTGCTATGCTGTTTATAATGCTTTATAAGTTTTTTATTGGTTAAGTTTTGGCTTTTTTGATTATTTATTAATGGACTAATTGCTATGAGCGACGCTATTTTACTTGGGTATTTTAATGCTAGATGGAATCCTAAAACAGTTCCCCAAGAATTGGCGACCAGTACAATTTTATCTTTATTAAACTTTTCCATTAGAAACAACAAGATTTCTTCGGCATCTTGTTTCATTTCTGATAAGGTTGGTGATTTTAAATTGGGAATTAATGATTTTCCTGATCCTCTTTGATCCCAATGCACAACTAAAAAATTTTCTTCCAATATGTTAGTTATTTGTTGTCTATGGGATGAAGTTGCGGCCCCCGGGCCTCCATGAAGATATAACAAGAGCGGCTTATTTTTCTTTCCTTTAATACTTATAAATTGCTTTATACCTCCAATATTCACAAATTGGGTTGTATCAATACTTTTTGAATTAATCATTGATTCATGCCCAAACAAATTACAGGATAGAACAATAAAAATGATTATGAATAAATTTTTCATGGTTTATATCTAAAAATGTTATTAATAATTTAAAAGTCTAATATCTTCTGTAAAGAATTGTATTTAAAATTTTAATCCTGCACAAAGGTTAGGTTGCCAAGATAATTGCCGAAATGCTGCCCCTATATTTAAAATGTTCTTTACTGTTTAATGAATCGTGGTCACGCTATGCAAAAGCATTTAGTGCACAAAATACTAAGCTGATAATTACTTATTTTTTTCATTTTGATGTATTTGTTGTTTGTTTTCTGATTACTAATAAATATGAAGCAAAGAAAAGCCATATGTACAAGGTCATCGTCCTGAATTATGATTCCAAACCTTTTAATTTCGTAGTGACCTATAAGGGAAGTATGAAGAGTAAAGTGTAGTTAAGAATGAACAAAAAAAGCTTAACATCTTAGTGTTAAGCCTAGTTGAGCTTTTGCGTTTTTTGCTTTTAGTGTAACGCTTCTGGATATACTGTTGGTTTATCTAGGTGTTATTTTATCTTTTCAATGCAGGTTTCCAAAAACATTTTTTAGGTTTTACAAAATACAAGGTGATGTAGTTTATTTTTCAACTATCAAGTTTTCTAAATACCTAAGCGCAGAAGCAATTAGGTTATTCCGTTTTTTTGCCTTGTCTTGGTAAATATCCAAAGTATGTCTATCTAATTTTCGACCCGCTACAAAAACATATATTGGTTTTTGAAGGGTTGCTAACGTGATTAACGGATTTTCATCAACTAACAATAAATTGGCCATTTTGCCAACTTCTATAGTGCCAAGCGAATTCATAATAGCGTGTGTTTGGGAAGGATTTACGGTAGCAGTCTTCAAAACTTCATAATTTGAAAGGCCAGCTTCTTTGTAAAAATTCAATTCTGAATGCAATGAAAATCCAGGAAGGGTAACACCAATTCCAGCATCTGTTCCGCAAATTATATTTACTCCAGATTCGTTCAGCTTTTTCACTATGGTAAGATGAAAATCATGTTGTTTTTTAATTCTACTGACTGTTGTTGAATCCTTTTGCTTGGCAGTTAACCAGCGGTTGAATTGATTTTTACTATCTACTCTTTTCACGAGAGGATTCATATAATCCAGTTGTTCTGAATCTAGCATAGAATCGTTGTTCATCATTTGATAGATATTATTGAAAACCGTTAAAGTTGGACAATAGCTTGTTTGTTTTGATTCGGAAATTAAGTTGATGATTGTTTGCAGTTTAAGCGTGTCCAAATCATACTGTAATGGTTGCTGTACAATTTCTTCGGCATGTTCAATAGACTTGATTTGAGGATTCAAATGGTCTGAAAACAGCACTTTTTTAGAAGGGTGGGCAACAATATCGATATCGGAAATTTTAGCTTGTTCAATAACTGCATCAAAGATTGGTTTATCCAATCCATCATAAATTTTGATGAAGTCATAACCTCTGTCTTTATATGAGATCACCTTTTCCTTCGCTTCTTCAGGGCTAAATAAATTCAAATTATCGTCACCAATAAATTCCGGTCCTGTTAGTTTTGGCCCTGTAGTAAATAAGGTGGGTGAAACTATCCTATCATTCGTTATATCTTCCTTAATTCTTAAATGCATTGGCATACCCCATACATTTCTTATAGCGGTAACACCATTTGAAAGGTATAGTCCCAATTCATATCTATCCCACAGATGCACGTGCATATCGATTAAACCCGGAGTTAAATATTTGTTTTTGGCATCTATAATTTCAATTCCATGGACATTAATGGTATCTGCAATCTGCTGTATAATTCCTTCTTTTATGAATACCATTTTATTGAGCAAAACAGTGTCTTGATTCATTGGAATGATGTTGACATTGGTAATTAGGTAAGATTGATTGGATAGTGAGTCCTTTTTATTAATCTTTAAATAATTAGTCTCCAACGAATCAATCCAGAGGATAATTATTGCCGTTAGAATAATGATTCCAAAGAGGACAAATCCAATTTTTAAAAGTCGTTTTAGCATTTTCATTTATTTATTTTTAATTTATGCTAACCTATTACGGCTATCCGAAGCATACAGTTTTATTGCTATTCTATTTGATTTTAATTGGCATTTACTCGCAATTTGTTGTTTTCTGGGATTTTCATAATAAATCTATTTAAAATTTTTAGCTTCTTCAATATAAAAATCTTCCAAATGATGTTTACCATAAGTGGGCGCAATGGTATCCTCTGCCATTAAGGTTAGAAAGAATTCAATAGGACCATAGGTTTTTACACTTGTGAAGGTTCTTAAGCTCCAAATGGTTACTGTTCTTAAACAATCTGGTAAATGAACAATTTTTACAGGTTTTTCTAACGCTTGTAGCGCAAGTCCGCTAATTTCGTTAAGACTTAAAATATCTGGACCTCCAATGGTAAATTCTTTGTTGTACTCATCAAGTGTATCCACAATGGCCCTGGCTAAATCCTCACCGTGAATGGGATTGAATTTTTGATTGCCAGAGCCAAACAAGTAGACCCGATCTGATTTTGCCATCTGCAAAAAATCTTTCATATCTGAAAAAAAACCATTCGGTCTTACTATAGTATAGTTTAATCCAGAAACTTTTAAAGCATCAACAAATTTTTCCTTGGCTTCAAAAATTTTTAGGTTTTTATGTATATCTCCGTTTATGGCAGACACATAAACAAAATGCTTTACCCCCGCCTTTTTAGCTTCATCAAGCAAATTCATATTGGCCTGATAATCTACGTCCATATAGGTTAAACCATCTTTTTGTCTTGTGATGCCGATGGTAGAAATTACCGTGTCAATACCCTTACAGATATCCCTTAGCGTCTCTGGCTTGGTTACCTCGGCTGTTTTCATTTCCAAATAGTTTTCATGATCATTCCCTATCCTATCAGGATTGCGCACAATAGCAACCACATGGTTTTTCCTTTCGATGAGCTCTTTCAGTATAAAACTACCCAAATAGCCTGTAGCACCGGCTAATAAAACATTGGTGTTTTTCATTATCAATAGCGTTTAAGGATTGTTAGTTTAATGTTCTTTTAAAAATATATCGTGTAATAAAAATACCATTATCATCATTATCGCCTGCATCACTTTCTACAGCACTTGTTACGAAAATCAAATCCCAACCTTCTGAAAGCATGGCTGTAAGTTTGGATGAAATCACTGCGTCATTTGCTACTATATTTTGAAAGCGTATGCCGCCTAAATTATAAAAGTTCAACAGTTTAGTCTCTTCAAAGTTTTTAACCCTGATATCTTTTCTTTTGGCCTTATTCCTGCTGCTTTTGTCATCGGTTTGTTCAGAAGAGAATTGTTCATAATCTCTTTCATCATTTGAAGAAAGAATGCGTGATCTACCCAATCCACTTGGAACAACAGATTCTACGCTTGTAATCACCTTAATTTCAAACGCTTGATTTGTTGTTTCCTGACTAAAAACAGGGGCTATAAATAATACGTAAAATGCAAATATTGTTGCTAACTTTTTCATGTGTAAATAGTTATATAATTGTATGATTTTAATTAAACTCGTTGCGTAATAATTGCTCAATAATCGTGTTTCGCTGTGTTCCCGTATCGTCTTGTTGATTGCTTAACAGTACGATCGTAGCATCGTATGCTGGTATAAAACCAATCATGCTCCAATAGCCATTAATATCGCCAGCGTGCCAATACATGGTGGTGTTACTTTCTTGGGTCGTAAACCAACCCAATCCAAAATCAGTAAAACCACTGGAAACATTTTGGGCAAACACCTCCCCTTTTTCCGCTTCTGTGAACCAACTCGACTTTACTGCATTAGTCCAGATTTCCATATCTCTCGGGGTACTACTGAAGTCGCCCGCACCAAAGGGAATGGCCATAGGGTACGTACTATTTGGATTTCCGTTTAAATACCCTTGTGCGTGTGTGTTAACTTCTATTTCATCCGTACCTTTAAATG
>JAGQYZ010000351.1 GCA_020435865.1 Aequorivita sp.
CAAAAGTGAGTATTGATGACAATGCCCTTTTTCGTCATAAAGATTACGAAGCAATGCGTGACATTCGCGAAGAAAACCCAGTAGAGGTTGAAGCAAAAGAAAAAGGCTTAAACTATGTTGACCTTGACGGAAATGTTGGCTGTATGGTAAACGGCGCAGGACTTGCAATGGCTACGATGGACCTTATTAAACAAGCTGGAGGGGAGCCTGCAAACTTTCTAGATGTTGGAGGAACGGCAGATGCAGAAAGAGTTGAAGCTGCTTTCAAACTAATTCTGAAAGACCCAAACGTAAAGGCAATTTTGATAAACATTTTTGGAGGTATTGTTCGTTGCGACCGCGTGGCACAAGGCGTTATTGATGCTTACAAAAATATGGGGTCTATCAACATCCCAATTATTGTACGTTTGCAGGGAACAAATGCAGACATCGCAAAAAAATTGATTGACGAAAGTGGTTTAGACGTTCAAAGCGCTATTGAATTTCAAGAAGCTGCAGATAAAGTTAAAGCTGTGCTTTCTTAAAAACTTATAACTTACACCAAGACCCTTCGCATCAAGCAAGGGTCTTTTTTTGGAACTATACTTATGGAGAAAAATTCCAAATCTTTACTCAGTGATTTAATAAAAATGGTAATGGCTGACGGAAAAATAAATAGTTCCGAAGTTGAGTTTATTAAAAAAATAGCAAGGCGTATGGACATTTCCAATGAAGAAGTTATATGCCTTTTTAAAAATCCTGAACCATCACAGCCATTGTTTAACGAAGTTGAGAGAATAACACATTTTTATAAGCTCATGCTAGTTATGAACGTGGACAAAGAAACCCACGAAAAGGAATTGACAGCTTTGAAAAATTTTGGATTGAAAATGGGCATCCGTCCTATAGTTGCCGATCAGATTCTCAAAAAAATGGACAACTACCAAGACAAGCTTATTCCTGCTGAAGAGCTGTTAAAAATCTTCAAAATCTATTACAATTAGTCTGAAGCCATATTTTGAATAGCTTTTACATCTTTTTTTGAATCAAATGCGCCCTTTGCTTGTTTTAATAATATTTTAATTTCTTCATCCACGGCAGGATGATAATTCTCTAATGCCACGGGTTGTTCCTGAAGGTATTTTAACATCCACAATAATTTTTCAACCATAATGGGGTCGTGTTTACAATAAGTGCGTAGTGATGCCATTACATTATAGAGGAGCTCTTTAAAAGATACAACGGCAATCTTAAGGAGCGCTTTTTCGTCTTGTACTATAACACCATTATCAATTTTTTGCATTCTTAACGCGAAGAGATCCGTTAAATAATCAATAGCATTAATCGCCGTTCCGGGATCATTGACTCCTGGAGACATTGCTTTTACAGCAATTTCGGTAATTTGTTTAAACGCCAAAATATAGTTGTCATCTACCAACTCGCCCCGGGCAAAACTAATGTTTGATACAATAGAATCTACTACCTTTTCATCGATTTTCTTTTCAGATTTAATAAAAATTCCATTCTTCAAAACAAAGAACCCTTTGGGAATTGTTATATAAATTTTGGTTTCATGCTCTTCGCAAATATTCAAAATATTCTTTATTGAAATATTCTGAAAATAGCCACTGCGGCCAGCCTTGTATTCATGCCAATTTTCAGTATTTGGAAAATTCAAGTTGGAGCCTTCTTCAGATTTTATCAATTTTTGAAGTCTTTTTTGGGCATCATTAAAAATGTTATCCAAAATATTGTTTATCTGTATGCTCTGTGAAATATTATGAATAAAATAAATAAAAGCAATTAAACAAAAAATAGTAAAAACAATACCTAAGAGAACGGAAAATCCTGGAAGTGTATATTTTTTTTCACTGGGTTCAATGGAAAAAAGCGTAAAAATATTGTAAAGAATTGTTGCCAAATAAACTCCTAAAATCAATTGATGTCGCTTATCGCTAATCAGTCCGGGAAGCAATCTTGGGGAATAATTATTTGACGCTTGACTGAGCAGCAACATAACCATTGAAAAGCTAAAAACCATCAAAGAGATAAGCCCTCCAAGACAAGCACTAAGCACTGTTAAAGCCGTATCGCCATTGTCAACCATAAGTAATGGAAGCACGTTCATGATTTCTCTTGAAATACCATGCTTTTCCAAAAAAATCATTAAAACGGCGACACAGAACCCTGAAATGGCAAGTAACGTTGGATAAAAAGCAATCTTGCTCTCAATAGTATTGAAGAAATCAAAAATGCGAATGAAGAGTTTTTTCATATAAAAAGCTAATGACTTTTAAAAATACTGAAACCAATATTTAAAATTCTTAAAAATGAAATAAATGTTCTGAATCCATCATTTTAAGTGTCAAAAAGTCACTTACAACCAACGGTTTTACAGTCAAAATGTCCTGTTTTGTTACTTGGAATTGTTATTGAATATGAGTTTAAAAATTTAAAGGATAACATAAAACAATATTATAATTATGAAAACAGTTAATAAAAACAGTATTTGGTTGCCCGGACTTTTGGACAATTTATTTTTAGAGAACCGAATGGATGCACTAAATAATTATGAAACATTTAGCATTCCAGCAATAAATATTATTGAAAATTTACCGAATTTTGTAGTCGAATTGGCTGCGCCAGGATTGCAAAAAGATAATTTTACTATTGAGGCTGAGGAAGATACATTAAAAATTGCTTCAAAAAAGGTAGAAGAAAAGAAAGAAGAAGACAACGATTCACACTTCAAGAGAAGGGAGTTTAACTACAGCAGTTTTGAGCGTACTTTCAAGCTTCCTGAAAATATTAAAACTGAAGATATTCAGGCGAGTTACGAAAATGGAGTCCTTCGGGTTACCCTTCCTAAAATGGAAGAAAAAAAAGGATTGAAGAAAATGGTTGAGATTTCATAATTGAA
>JAGQYZ010000352.1 GCA_020435865.1 Aequorivita sp.
ATTCGTCTTCCTTATCTCGCATTATCCTTTTCTCTGAATCACTTTTGTCTTTATATCCACAAAAATGTAGAATGCCGTGAATCATTACCCTATTTAGTTCATCGGAAAACTTTGTTTTAAAGTCATTAGCATTTTCGGCAACGCGTTCAACAGAAATAAAAATTTCACCATTCACTTGTTTTCCAACTTTATAATCAAAACTAATAATGTCTGTTAACGTATCGTGATTCAAAAACTCAACATTAAGCTTGTGTAAATATTCATCATCACAAAAAATATAAAGTATTTCTCCTGTTTCAAAACCTTCAGAAACTATTATTTCGGAAATCCATTTTTGCAGTTGTGAAACATTTTTTAATTGAAAATCCGTTTCAAAAGTAAACTCAATCATTGCTCTCTTTAAAATATTCCTGAACCTTATTCTTGTAATCTTGGCGCAAAGGTAAGGCCTCACGGTTCAATATCTCTGTAGTGTTAAAGTATTTTTTTATGTCTTCTGGAGAAAGTTGGATGTTATTTTGAAAATCCCTTTTATTTGTTTGCGATTCTCTTCGACTTTCTTGACCTTGTTCAAGATCTGCTTTGTCTAATTTTAGTAATTCATATTTAAGATTGAGCATTTGTTGTAGTGTATTCTGGTTAAAACCCTTATCCAATAACTGTTGCTCTATTCCTTCCATTTTCTTAAGCAAATCTCCGCCATTTCCATTCAAACCCTCCTTGCTCAATCTGTTCTTAAGTTGATTGCGCAATTCTTGTTGTTGCTTATATATTTCGAAAATCTCACCGTTCATTTGTTCGCTATTACCATTGCCTTTTTTATCACCGCCCTTTTCACTTCCTTTTTGGCCGTTATTTCCATTTTCACCATTTTTACCTTTTCCTTCACTGCTTCCTTCCCCTTCGCCTTCGCCTTTTCCTTCACCCTCTCCCTTAGAACCCTTTTTCCCTTTCTTCATCCCCTCCTCCATTTTTTCGCTAAGGCTTTCTTGTTTCTCAATAATATCTGGCAATTGAAATCCTCCACTACCAGAGCCAGGCGTTGGTTTTCCCTTTCCAGAGCCAGAGCCCATAGACATCTGCATTTGCATTTGCATATTGCTCAAAATATCACTCAACATAACAGCTAAATCATTTGCTCCAGTAATTGTATATTGCTGATTTCCAATACCTTGCCTTGTTTCATTTTGAGCCAAACGCTCCAATGACTTGTCAATATTATATTGAATTTCAGTAAGAGAAGTATTTATTTGTGACCCAATCATTGGTTGGCGAAGTGATAGCGCAAATATGCTATCGTCAATATGCTCAAAATTTGTTTTTAGATCATTTTGGATATTTAATTTCTTTCCGAAAATTGGATTGCCATATTCAATTTTTTTGAAGGTTTCCATCAAATCTTCCTGTTGAAACGAAAAAACAACTAGATTGTCCACTATCTGTCGAAGCATTTTTACATCCTCATCTATTGTTTCCATTTGTCCAGACTGCATCTGCATTTGCATGCTCTTGCTCATCTGTTTCATCTTTTGGCCAGCCTTCTTTTGATTTTTACCAGCCTCACTGGGCTTTTGATCCTCAAGTTTATCCGTTGCCTTTTGTTGCTCCTCATCAATCTGTTGTTCGGTTGGTTTATCTTCAGGAATATCCATTGGTTTTTTTAAACCTTCATTTTCCTTTTGAAGATCATCCATCTGTTTTTTATATTCTTCAAACTTTTTGTTTAGTTCTTCTTGAGCTTCTTTAGTGTTTTTGTCCTCAGGCTCTTCCGCAAGGCTTTCCTGCTCCTCACCCAATTCAAAAAGTTCTTCAGCGAGTTTTTCGGCTTTCTTTTCTACATAATATCGCTTTGTCAACTCAAGCAACTGTTCCAGGTTCTTCTCTTGGTTTTTATTTTGTTTTGACAACTTTTCAAGCTTGTCGGTCAATTCTTCCTTTTGAATTTTGTCCTGTAATTTCTCAAGTTCCTCCAGCAGTTTTTCATTCTCTTTTAATCGTTCTTCGTTTTCATCCAAGCGCTTTTCAAGTTCTTCTTTAAAAGGATCTTTCTCTGTATTTTCTGGTTGGAAATTTTTTAATTCCTCTTTCATTTCCTTTGAAAAATTCTTCATCATTTCCTCTTGCTTTTGCTGCCGTTGAATGAAGTTTTCTAGTTTCTTCTGGTCGTTATAGTTAAGTTCGTTCTTTTCTTTTTGGGTTCGGGAAAGTTCCTCCAACGTTTGCTTTCTATCTTTCAATTCTTCCAAAGATTTGTCAAGTCCTTTTATGGCGTTTTGTTGGTTTTGAAGTTGTTCATCTTCCAATTCGTTCTTAGTCAATTTTCTATAGGAATAAATCCCCGATTTTGAAGATTTATAATTGTGAATGGCGTCGTTATCAAAAACCTCGAAATAGTATTCATAAGAAACACCTTCATCTAAAAGAAGCTTTCCCGGAAAAGTAAAAGTAAATTGATCAAAATTAGTCTTGTTCAATGGCAACGCTTGTGTTTTAGCTTGTTTTTCATCGCCATCGGGAAAATAGACCAATCTCAGCTTCGTAAGCCCATAATCGTCTGAAATTTGACCTAAAAAGAAAATACGCTGACTATTTGTGCTGTCCAGTTTCGATTGCACATTAATTTCTGGGAATTGATCTTTTACCACATTCAGTGTGAATGCAAGATTTTCATAATCTTTCAGTTTTTCGTTGGAAGTTGTAATGGCGTAATCTAGTTTGTTATAAACCCCCCTTTCAAAATTGAAGTTTTCTCCTTTTGAAGTAAATGAAAAAGAAGTATCCACAGTTTTTAAAGTAACTGCATCGGTGTTTTTAGTTGCTACATTCCATTTTACCCTTGTTCCTTCGGGAATGGTAGCATTTCCGGTACTTTTCAATATTTCATTTCTTTTGTTGGTATAAGAAGGGTAATCCAAGACCATTTCAAAATTAAGCAACGAAGGGGTATTTACAACATCCAAGGTAAATTCGCGGGAAGTCACTTTGTTCGCCTTTAAACTGAAATCAATGGATTCTGTAGGTTGCTGAAAGGTATATTCAAAAAAACTTGGCGCGGTTTGTTGTAAATAATACGTTTCCCCATTATAATTGATACTCGCGTTTTCTGGAATTACTTTGCCTTCGGTTCTAATTTTTAAATTGAAAGGTTTGTTTTCAACTGCATTCAAATCGTCGTTCATTATAATAAATGAAAATGGTGCGGGCGGTTCAAAGGCGGTATCGTAATGCACAACGCGTTTGTAACTGCTCGAAAAAATATCCATTCCACCTAAAGCACTGAACAGTAAAAACACTAAAACCGGAATGGCTGCATATTTTAAATATTTAGCATTCCTCTTAAAGTTTACGGCGCTTTTAAAAGGAACTGGTTGCAATTCGGTAGCTTTTTGGTCAATACTTGCTGCCAATAATTCACTCTCGCGCTGATTTTGGTTTAGCTGAATTACATTCAATAATTTATCACTCACTTGTGGAAAATGGTTCCCAATAATTTTTGAAGCTTCTTCATAATTGATTCCTTTTTGAAGTTTGAAAAGCTTAGCAAGTGGAAAGGCTATAAACCGAACAAACAAGGCCAATTCAACAAATATAAAAGCCCAAAAAAGAATTCGTCTTCCCAATGGATTTAGCCAAAGAAAATATTCAACAAGCAGCGTTATCAATAAATACAGCAATCCAATGGCAAAAAAAAGGATAGCTCCTTTTATAAGCTCATTGGTGTAAAACTTTTTGATAAACTCCTCCAGTTTTTGCTGGATGATATTGAAAGTGCTCATAATTCTATTTCCCTTTGTAGCAAACTTCTAAAATACAATAATATTTTGTGCTAAGCACATCGCAAATATTACTCCAAAAAAAGAAAAAACCACACTTCATAATAGTTATAAAATGTGGTTTACTTATTTTGTATTACTTGAAAGCTACTCTACAATCATTTTTATATTAGTTTCGAAAGAACCAGACCTAACATTTACAACATACATCCCAGTAGCTAAATTTTGATTCATTTCTATAGTTCCCGGAGAAATGTTTGCATTTGAATATACCTGCCTTCCTAAAACATCTATAATTGAAATTGAAGACACCTCTTTAAGTGAAGAAAG
>JAGQYZ010000353.1 GCA_020435865.1 Aequorivita sp.
ATTATCGCTGGGAATATAATCTTGTAGATAGCAAAGACGTAAATGCTTGGTGTATGCCTGGTGGTAAAATAGTTGTATATACAGGTATTTTGCCAATCACAAAAAATGAAGCAGGCTTGGCTGCAGTAATGGGCCACGAGGTAGCACACGCACTTGCCAATCACGGACAACAACGTATGAGTGCAGGTCAATTACAACAACTGGGAGCGGTAGCAGGAAATGTTGCATTATCCAACAGTCCAGAAAACCAGCAAATTTTTAATACTGCCTATGGTTTGGGAAGCACAGTAGGCATCATGCTTCCTTTTAGTAGAAGTCACGAAACAGAGGCAGACCATATTGGTTTAATTTTAATGGCGATTGCAGGTTACGAACCAAGTGTTGCTGCAGAACTTTGGCAACGTATGCAAGCTCAGGAAAATGGTAATACACCGCCAGAATTTTTAAGTACGCACCCTTCGAGCAGTACGAGAATCCAAAACATACAGGCTTGGGCACCTGAAGCAAGGGCTGAAGCCAATAAGTTTGGCATAACTTCTTTTAAGCGATAATTAAGGAATAATATAAATTTTCAAAATCCCGTATTAAGCGGGATTTTTTATTAGTTTAGTACTTTTTAAAAACGAAAATAAATATGCCCAACTTGCCTAAAGGAAGTAAAAAACTGCTAAATGCGTGGGCTTTTTATGATTGGGCAAATTCAGTTTACAGTCTTGTAATCGCTTCGGCAATTTTTCCTATTTATTACCAAGCCCTTTTTAAATCAGCAAATGTTACAACAGTCTCTGTTTTGGGTGGAGCTATTCGAAGTACACCTTTAATTAGTTATACTACAGCAGCGGCTTTTTTATTAGTAGCTTTTATTTCGCCATTGCTTTCTGGTATTGCAGATTATGTGGGCAACAAGAAGCACTTTATGAAGTTTTTCTGCTATTTAGGTGCGCTTTCGTGTATGGGACTTTATTTTTTCAGTCTTGAAAATATTCATATCAGTCTTCTTTTTTATTTTTTTGGATTGATTGGTTTCTGGGGCAGTCTTGTCTTTTATAATTCTTATTTGCCAGATGTGGCTTTTCCTGAACAACAAGACAGAGTGAGTGCCCGTGGGTACTCTTTGGGATACATAGGAAGTGTTATTTTATTGCTTTTTAACCTGGGCATGGTTATGAAGCCTGAAGTTTTTGGGTTTGGTGAAGGTGGCGAAGCAAGTATGAAAGCAATGAAATGGTCTTTTGTTTCGGTCGGTATTTGGTGGATTCTCTTTAGCCAATATTCTTTTTATTTTCTTCCAAAAGGAAACAAAAGCGGAAAAAAAGTAAGTACTAAAATATTGCTGAATGGTTTTAGGGAATTAAAAAGTGTTTACAATTCGCTTTCGGAAAATATACAATTAAAAAGGTATTTGGCCGCATTTTTTGTTTACAGTATGGCAGTGCAAACGGTAATGCTTGTTGCAACCTATTTTGGGGAACAGGAAATTGCTTGGGGCGATAATGATGCAAAAACAATGGGATTGATTGTAAGTATTCTTATCATTCAGCTTGTTGCTTTTGGAGGTGCAATTTTAACGTCCCGAGCTTCTGAAAAATTTGGAAATATCCCTACTTTAATTGTAATAAACATGATATGGGTGTGTATTTGCGTGATTGCATTTTTTATTGAAACCCCCATTCAATTTTATACAACTGCGGGAATTGTAGGCTTGGTCATGGGTGGAATTCAATCACTTTCTCGCTCCACATATTCAAAATTTCTGCCTGAAACAAAAGACACTACATCCTATTTCAGCTTTTATGATGTAGCTGAAAAGATAGGGATTGTAATTGGAATGTTGATTTATGGATTTATCGATCAAATAACTGGAAGTATGCGAAACTCTATATTATTTTTAGTTTTATTTTTTATGACCGGAGTATTTTTACTGTTAAGAGTGCCAAGAAATAAAACCAATTAAACAATTTTTGTTTAAGTTTGCGTTTATTACCTACAAACTACTTATTTATGAAGAAAATGTATTTTTTGAAAGGAATGCTTTTAGCATTTATTTTCTTTCAATTTTTTTCCTGTACAAACGAGCCCCTAACAGGTGAATTTATTCAAGATGAACAAAATGATGCCGAAGTAGGGCAGTTTATTGCCCAAATTGCAGGACAGGAATTTATAGCAGCTTCAACCAGTGCAACAATGACCACTGATAACAAATTGGTCATAACAGGTTCAAAGCCAGGCGGTGAAGATATTGTCCTGTCTATTACCGATGCTGCAGTTGGAACATTCAGCCTAACGACAGGAGGGACTAACGAAAATGCAGGGGCTTATTTTGACGGTTCAATAAATACACTTCCATATCTATCTGCCCAAGCCTTAGGAGGTTCCGGACAATTAAAAATTACTGAGCTCAATACCGACGCAAAAACAGTTTCAGGAACCTTTAGTTTTGTTGGGTATCGCATAAAGGTTGATGAAAATGGCGACCCTATTCTAGATGGGAATGGAGATCCCGTTTTGGAAAGCATAGAAATTTCAAGAGGTGCATTTAATGCAATAGATTATATTTTGGACGACACTGGCGGTGGAGGCGGAGGGAACAATCCCGAGAACGAATTTTTTGCAAAAGTTGATGGCGTTGATTTTATTGCAGATACCATTTCGGTTACTGAACCAATGGTTGGTGACGTTCACATGATTAAAATTGAAGCTCGTAATGCTGAAAGACAGCTTATGCGTATTGATGTTCCACGCTCTTTGGGTGTAGGTACTTTTGATATGGTTCGCATTTCAGACGGAACAAAATTAATAGCACTTTATAATGCTGCAGGCGGTGCAGAAAACCTTACTTCCAATCCTGGAACGATAACAATTACTGAATTTGATCTTGAAGCAGGTGTGCTAAAAGCTACGTTTAACTTCACGGGTACAGATCCTTTAAATCAATTACCAGATGTTGTTGAAGTAACTGAAGGTAGTTTTACCGTATATTTTGAAGGAGTTCCTGGAGCAAATAACACTTTTACTGCCAATATTGACGGTGCAGGGTATGCTCCAGATGATATTGTGGTTGAATCTTCTGTTGTAAACCAATTTCCAAGGCTTACAATTACAACAACCAAAGATGACAAAAGAATGGTGCTTACATTCCCATTAACTGTTACAGAAGGCACTAATTATGAAATGGGAACTGAAGTTGTTGTTGGTGATGAAATAGTAGCAACATATACACCTATGGTTGGAACTTCAATTACATACGTTTCAAGTCCTGGAAATTTATTAATTACCAGTTACGACCTTGCTAACGGAATTATTGAAGGAACATTCAGTTTTACAGGTAGGGATGCTTCTGGGCAAGATCCAACAATATACCAAATAACAGGTGGAGAATTTTTAATAGTTTTGCCGTAAGTAAAAATTATAATTCATAAAAAAGCCGCTTTTAGTTTTTCTAAAAGCGGCTTTTAAATTATCATCAAAGTGATATTAAATAGATTTAACCTTTCCTGAACCCATAACTTTCACGTCATTGGAAATTGGATTTCCAGCACAAAAAATAGAACCAGAACCTTGAATGCGTGCTTTTAAACTGTTTTTTGCGTATACTGTAGAATCTCCCGAACCAGAAATATAGATTTGTGCATTTT
>JAGQYZ010000354.1:0-921 GCA_020435865.1 Aequorivita sp.
TGGGTGCTTACCACAGATTTTTTTCAGACCAAACGCTATTTAGCTCGCAAGCTTTCATATGGTAAATTTCCTAATCCATTTAAGCAATGGAGCATTTTGATTATTACAAAAATTATTTATTTATCACTTTGGATTTTGATTCCTATATTATTTTTCAACATAGTTTGGTGGAAAATTTTAATTGGTTTTTTTATTATGCATTACGTTGCAGGTCTTATTCTAAGTATTGTTTTTCAACTTGCGCATGTTGTTGAAGATACGGAGATAATGCTTCCTGAAGAAAGCGGAACTATGAAAAATACATGGGCCATTCACCAACTTTTTACTACTGTGAACTTTTCTACTAACAACAGAATTGTAAATTGGTACACTGGTGGTTTAAACCATCAAGTAGAACATCATATATTTCCGAATATTAGCCACGTTCATTATAAAAATATTTCAAAAATTGTAAAAAACACAACAAAAGAATTCAATCTACCCTATAAAGAATATAAAACCACCCGCCGGGCTATTATTGCTCATTTCAGACATCTAAAAGAAATGGGATTGAAGCCTACCGTATCTGCTTAATTATTATGGACAAGAGACTTTCAAAAAGAGTGAACGAGATGGCTACCTCGGCCACGCTGGCAATGGCTGCCAAAACAAGAGAACTAAAAGAGCAAGGGATTGACATTATTGGCTTGAGCCTTGGAGAACCTGACTTTCCAGTTCCAGAATTTGTAAAGGAAGCAGCCATTCAAGCAATTAAGGACAATTATCATTCCTACACTCCCGTAGATGGCTATGGTGATTTGAAGAAAGCTATTATCACAAAATTCAAAAGAGACAATAACCTTACTTACAAACCTTCGCAAATTGTTGTTTCTACAGGTGCCAAACAATCTTTGGCAAATTTAACAATGGTACTTTTAGATG
>JAGQYZ010000354.1:1032-2170 GCA_020435865.1 Aequorivita sp.
TAACCGCAGAAGCATTGGAAGCTGCCATTACACCAAAAACAAAAATGATTATTTACAGTTCCCCATGCAACCCAAGTGGTTCTGTATATAGCAAAAAAGAACTCAGGAAATTAGCAGATGTTTTGGTCAAATATCCTGAAATTATAGTTATTAGCGATGAAATCTACGAGCACATCAACTTTACTGGAAACCACGCTTCCATGGCCGAATTTGAGGATATGTATGACAGAACAGTTGTCGTGAACGGTGTTTCCAAAGCGTTTTCCATGACGGGATGGCGTATAGGCTATATTGGTGGTCCCGAATGGATATCACGTGCCTGCAATAAAATGCAAGGCCAGGTAACCAGCGGTGCAAACTGCATTGCACAAAGAGCAACCATAACCGCTTTGGAAAATCCGCCGAGCAAAATAAAATTTATGGTTGATGCCTTTAAAGAAAGAAGAAGTTTGATTTTGAATCTACTTTCTGAAATTGAAGGTTTTAAAACCAACAAACCTGAAGGTGCCTTTTACGTTTTCCCTGATATTTCGTATTTCTTCGGAAAAACTTTGAATGGGAAAAACATAAATACTGCTTCAGATTTTTCACTCTATCTCTTGGAAGAAGCCAAAGTAGCCACCGTTACTGGGGAGGCATTTGGCGACCCTAACTGTATTCGTATTTCTTATGCCGCCTCTGAGGCAGAGATTAAAGAAGCTATGCAGCGAATAAAAGAAGCCATTAACTAAAATAAATAAAAGTGAAAAAAATTATGAAAATGGGGTTGGTTAAAATTAATCAATCCTATTTCCATTTTATTTTTTATCTGTACTTTAGACAATTATAAAAAATAACCCGAAAAAACAGTCTTTAAAATGAAAAGTAAAATTACCTTATCCCTACTATTCTTTGCATTCCTTTTTCAAGGATATGCTCAGGAAAAAACAAATGCCACCTATTTTGGAAGGGTGGAATCAATGATACATGTTCCCTCAATTGCGTCGCAAACTAATTTGGCGCCTGCAAGAGTTAAGGAACAAGTGATGGAAGATGGAAGAGCGTCAAAAAATATAATTATCCCTGGGAAAGACCCACAAACAGAAGATGATTATTTTGTGAGAAACCCCAATCCGTTGGCACAAAAAATTAATGGAAG
>JAGQYZ010000355.1 GCA_020435865.1 Aequorivita sp.
AATATCAAAAGCTCACTTCCTCAAAAATTATTAAAAAACAAACCGATCCCCCCTAGCTACTAAATCAAATTTTTTGGTCTTTGATCAAATGATTTAGAAACTTTACAAATCCCCACTTAATTCTAAGGTGTATTTTAAATACATTTTAAAACAGTCCCCATAATTATACCTATATAAATCATTTTAGTAATGGTTTATGTATGTACCCAAGGATGTATTTCCTTGCTAAAAACTGAATATTATTTTAACCAAATATTAATCTTTAAATCTTTTAAATTATGAAAAAAGTAATTTTTTGCGCAGTAGCGCTAATGATTGGTGCGGTGGGTCTTGCACAGACGACACCAGATTCGCCAAGTGCGCCTGCAAACGCTAAAAATCTTACTCCTCTGGCTCCGGCACCTGCCACTGCTAATATGAGTAAGTCCATTCAAAACGGTAACGAGAATAAAGTAGCCGTTAAGCAGATTGGAACAAGCCAAGGTGCTTACACTGATCAAGGTAATGGCACTGGCACTGGTGGTAACCAGGCTCGTATCTTACAAACAGGTAATGTTTCTGGTGGTTTAAGTGGAGAGAGTAACATGGCTGAGCTTAACCAAAGGGGTACAGAAAATCAGTCTACCCAATATCAATTTGGTGATTTTAACGAATCTCTTGTTAATCAGGGTATGACAAATACCGGTAGTGCTCATAACAAAGCGCAGGTTCAACAGGGGGCTTCAGGTGCTCAACAGGGTGAAAATAACAAAGCTCAAGTTGACCAAGATGGTAATGACAACCAAGCTCGTACGCAACAGCGATTTGACAATAATGAGGCATTGACAGACCAATCTGGAAACGGAAACTATGCTGACATAGGGCAAAACGCTACTCCAAATCAGTCTGATGGGCATGCTGCGGAAGTACGTCAAACTGGTGATGAAAACGATGCGTGGGTTAGACAAACTGGCGTGGGTGGACGAAACGAAGCTGTTTCTCGTCAAGATGGAGAAAGCAATTACTCATGGCAAAATCAATATTCAACAGATCCAATTGACCAAAATGGTAGTAACAATGCTGCAGTATTTCAAGGAACAAACGGGGGTAACGCTATGACTGTTGCTATAGATACTGATATGAAAACTAACGTTGATGATTATAGTGGTGGATTAAACAATACATCAGTTAGAAATGCTGCATTCCAAGATCAGTATGGTGATGACAATACTGCTGCTGCTTTTCAGAGAGGTGAGGATAATTATTCCGAACAAAACCAACTAGGCGATTATAATGAAGCATTAACTATTCAGAGTTTCTATGACCCTAGTTCAGGAACTGGCGATAACTATGCAAAGCAGTCTCAAGACGGAGATTTTAATCAAGCTGGTATCGGTCAAGGTGGATATGGTAATAGAGCACTTCAGAGTCAAATTGGAAATGGCAACAAAGCGCTTTCTGTTCAACAAGGTCACGATAACGACGTAAATACTCACCAACTTGGGAATATGAACTCTGCTACAACTGCTCAAAGAGCTCAGGATAATGATATTCTAGTGGTACAGTATGACGGTCAGAGTGCTGTTGTAGAACAAAACCTTACAAGTGGAGGTGGTAATAACACAGCTAACATCTATCAATCTGGCCCAGACGGTGGCGGAGGAGCTATTGACTGTGGATTCGATCCTAGATTACCACAGACTCCTAGAAACCCAATTGATTGTTTTGAAATTCCTGATGTATGCTCAGGTTGCTAAGCCGCTCTCGGTTAATACAATTAGTTTAAATTAAAAAAAGGAGGGTATAATTTTACCCTCCTTTTATAATAAATTTAATATCTTTAAGGCGTGTCAGTGCAAAATTTTCAAAAAGAAATGATTAGATATAATACTCTAAATATTTTATTTTGTAAACAAAAAACTTAAAATTGCAGATGATGAAAACAACACTAAAAAATATTATGTTTGCTATCTTGGCTTCGTTTTTTTTGATGCCTACTGTTTGGAGCCAAACATACAAAGGAGATGAAAATGCTTCTAGCGGAAACGATAAAGTGGTGCAGGGCCAGGAAGTGTCTCCTGAATTTATGGCAAACTTGGGAATTATTTCTGCTCCGAACCCAAAAAATGCAACTCTTCAAGGAAATTCTGTATATGTACAACAAGTTGGGAGTTATAACACTACCCAAATCCAAACCCGTACAAATGCCAGTGAAATAAACCTTCTTCAAAATGGAGATTCTAACGATACTAATTTAGATTATACCGCCAATACTGCAGTGGCTGATATTATCCAGAAAGGCAATAACAATCGGATCAAAGATTTTGTGAATAACCCTGATGCTGATATTTCTTTGGATCTTATACAGGATGGCAATTATCTTAACTTCGAACGCGAAGGTGTGACCGAACTTACAAAATCTTTAAAATTTAGACAAACAGAAGCTTCGCCAACAATTATTGTTAGAAGTTTATATTAAATGAACCGTATCCAAGCACATACATCAAACACAAAGAATTATCTTCTCTTTGCAATTATGCTTTTTCTAAGCATAGGTGTCAATGCCCAATTTTATAATAAAGAATTCAAAGCAAAAATTTTGGTGAGGAATGATGGTGAATTTTACACTTTTGCCGCAACAGCTGAAAACCTAACCCCAACAGATGTCAATCTACGATATGATTTCAGTCTTTTCAAAAAAGATGACAATAACAACACCTCAAAAAGTAATCAAGCCAATCTTTTCTTTCTTAAGGGGAATGAAAAAAAAATACTTTCTACTGTTACCGTGAACTACAACGAGGAGGGTAGAATTATATTATTGCTAGTTATCTATAACAGCGATGATAAGCCTGTTGGGAAAGACCGAATAGAGTTAAATTCAGAAAATGGATTCCAAAAGATTGTAAAGGATAAATTGAATCCGCCTGATAACCAAGAGAGCAAAGATGAGGCTGCTCCTCAAGACGGTGTAATTCTTGGAGGATTGGTAATACAAAAAACATTAACAAAAGCTGGTCGAGATTTCTATAAGTATTTTTATTCAGAATATTATAATCAACAAATAAATACTAAAAAAAATATTTTTATTGAAGAGGTGCCTGGTAAATTCAGAAATACAAGAATTTCCGTTAAGATTGATGATCAGTTACTATGGCAGTTTTTTTCACAACCGAAGAAGTCTTACTTGCAAAGTATGGCGACAACTGCATTAGATAGGTGTATAGCTTATCTTCAGAAATTGGAATTACAAAATGACGACACCTTAACATCCTATTAAAATGAAAAAGTCTAAACTCTTTTTTCCTATACTTGTTTTGTTGTTCTTTGCAACAACTGGTTTTGCGCAGCAATTTTCCTATAAGCCTTTAAACCCTGCATTTGGTGGTGATACCTTTAATTATAACTGGTTGCTAAGTTCTGCAACTTCCCAAAATAAGCTCACAGCTCCAACCAACCCTCGTGACCAACAATCTGAATTGGAAAAATTTGGAACAAGCCTTAATCGTCAATTGTTGAGTCAAATTTCTCGAATACTTTTACAGCAACAGATAGGTGGATTGGGAAATTTCACTCAAGAAGGAACTTTTACCTACGGCACATTAAATGTTGAAATATACCAATCTGATGAAGGATTAGTCATTAATATCCTTGATACTTCCAATGGGGAAGAAACCCAAGTTATTGTCCCAAATTAAAAAAAATAGATGAGAATATTTTACAAAGCAATATTGTTGTTTGGAATTTTTTTATTTTCCTCTTGCGCAGCCTATTTTAATCAACCAATGTTTCAAGAGCCGTCAAGAACCGGAGAATTCTCTAAATCAACCCAGAATTTATTAGACTTACCTCCCGCAGCAGAACCTATTGAGGTTGGTGTGTATAATTTTAG
>JAGQYZ010000356.1 GCA_020435865.1 Aequorivita sp.
CTTCGAGTTGTAGAGGAGGTTAAAAAACCATACCAACACGCTTATCTTTTTGATAGCCAAGAAAACACCTATAAGGAATTGTCTAGTACAACTGCTGCAAGAGTTAGCCTAACATTGCCAGCAGGAACGTATAATGACAGATTTTTTATTGTTTTCCGTAACCCGAACCTAAAACGGGATATCCCTAAAACAGAGATTGAGGCTAAAGACGCTGTTTTGGCTAATATAGATTTCTTCCAAAATAACCCAATAAAACAATTGGAAATTAGCAACCCAGAAGGCTATACTATCAAATCAGCAAGAGTTTATGATATGAATGGTAAATTAGTAATCCAAGAGAAAAACTTGGGATCAAACAACAAGTATAGCTTTTATACTGGTAATTTAAGTGATGGGGTTTACTTAGTTAAACTTACCACTTCTGATGATATTGCCATAGACTATAAAGTTATAGTTCACAATGAATAAAAAAATTCCACATAAGAATTTTTGAAGAATACCATAACTAAAACGGCCCCGAAAATATCGGGGCCGTTTTGATTGATTCTATGGTTAAAGAATTTTTATTCAAATTCCCGCAATGTCTTTATAATTATTGAAACGCAATCCATAAGTTGCGCTTCGTTCATTACCAAAGGTGGTGCAAAACGAATAATGTTTCCGTGTGTAGGTTTTGCAAGCAAACCATTATCGCGAAGTTTTAAGCAGATATTCCAAGCAGTGTCACTGTCTTCAGCGTCATTAATCACAACAGCGTTCAGCAAACCTTTTCCACGTACAAGTTTTGCGATGCTACTTGTTTCAATATACGTGTTCAATTCACTTCGGAATAGTTTTCCAAGTCTTTCCGCATTTTCAGCAAGTTTTTCATCACGCACAACACTTAGTGCTGCAATAGCAACCGCTGCTGCCACAGGATTACCGCCAAACGTGGATCCATGCGTTCCTGGTTTAATAACACCCATCACATTGTCATTTGCAAGAACCGCTGAAACTGGATAAGCACCACCACTCATTGCTTTCCCTAATATTAAAATGTCTGGTTTTACATTTTCGTGGTCAACGGCCAAAAGTTTTCCAGTACGGGCGATACCTGTTTGTACTTCATCTGCAATGAAAAGGACGTTGTGTTTTTCACATAATGCCTTTGCTTTGCTCAAATATCCTTCAGAAGGTACATAGACCCCAGCTTCCCCTTGAATGGGTTCCACCAAGAAACCAGCGATGTTCTTATTACTTTCCAAGTGTTTTTCAAGCGCTTCTATATTATCGTATTCAATCTTTATGAAACCTTTGGTATAAGGTCCAAAGTGCTTTCGTGCTACAGGGTCATTGCTGAAAGATATAATAGTTGTGGTTCTTCCGTGAAAATTACCTTCACAAACTACGATTTCAGCTTCGTTTGTATCAATGCCTTTTTTCTCGTACGCCCATTTTCTGCAGATTTTTAAAGCAGTTTCTACTGCTTCGGCACCCGTATTCATTGGAAGTAACTTATCAAAATTGAAAAAATCACAAGCAAATTTTTCGTACTTCCCTAGCATATCATTATAAAAGGCACGGGAAGTTAAAGTAAGCGTTTTTGCCTGCTCAGTCATTGCTGCAATAATTTTGGGATGGCAATGCCCTTGGTTTACTGCTGAATATGCCGAAAGAAAATCGTAGTATTTTTTACCTTCCACATCCCAAACATAAACACCTTCTCCCCTGTTCAATACCACAGGAAGCGGGTGATAATTATGGGCTCCATATTTGTTTTCTAAATCGATAGCTATTTGTGAAGCTGTTTGCTCTAAAACTGACATAAGATTGTAATAATTTGAAGTAAAATTTATATAATTCCTGCTTTGCGGAGCGGAATCCTCCGTGGCTCGCAAATTACTAAATAAATCCCACATTTTTTGAAGCCTTAACAGGATTTAAACCTAACAATTATGCTATTTTTGCGCCTATGGCAAGACGAAACAACAGAGTGATTTTAGAAAATTTGGAGGTGATTGATGCTGGCGCAAAAGGCAAAGCCGTTGCCAAAGCCCCAGACGGACGAGTGGTTTTCATTGATAATGCAGTTCCTGGCGATGTGGTTACAGCACAAACTTTTAAAAAGAAAAAAGCTTTTTATGAAGCTTCTGTCCTTTCTATTTCAAAATATTCTGAGAAACGAGTTGAGCCCGTTTGTCCGCACTTTGGGGTCTGTGGTGGTTGCAAATGGCAGAATATGGGCTATGAGCATCAACTTTTTTATAAAAATAAAGAGGTTGAACAAAATCTGAAACGTATTGGAAAGATTGAATTACCAGAATTTCAACCTATTTTGGGTTCTGAAAAGCAATACTTCTATCGTAACAAGATGGAGTTTAGTTTTAGTGACAACAAATGGTTGACGCTGGAACAGATTAAAAGCGATGAAATAATCGAAAACCGAAATGCTTTAGGTTTCCATATTCCCGGAATGTGGGACAAAATTTTAGATTTGGATATTTGCTATTTACAAGCAGACCCAAGCAATGCCATTCGTGATTTTATAAAAGCGAAAGCAAAAGAATTGAATCTAGCATTCTTCAACACAAGAAATCAGGAAGGCTTTTTAAGAACTTTGATGATTAGAACCACTTCCATTGGCGAAGTGATGGTTTTGGTTCAGTTTTTCCACGAAGACGAAGAAAATAGAAAGTTGCTGTTGAATGCCATTGCTGCGGAATTTCCAGAAATCACCTCGCTATTATATGTAATCAATTCAAAAGGAAACGATACCCTTTACGATCAAGAAATTGAACTTTTCTACGGGAGAGATCATATTTTTGAAGAAATGGAAGGTTTGAAGTTTAAAATAAATGCCAAGTCTTTTTACCAAACAAACAGCGAACAAGCGTATGAACTTTACAAAATTACGCGCGATTTTGCAGGTTTGAGCGGGAATGAACGCGTGTATGATTTATATACGGGAACGGGTACCATTGCACAATTCGTCGCGAAAAAGGCGAAGAAAGTAATTGGTGTAGAATCCGTTCCAGATGCTATTGAAGCCGCAAAGGCTAATGCGCAATTAAATAATATTGAAAACGTTGAATTCTACGTGGGCGACATGAAAAAGGTTTTCAATGAAGAATTTATAAACACTCACGGAAAACCAGATGTTGTTATCACAGATCCACCGCGAGACGGCATGCATGGTGATGTTGTAGAACAATTATTGAATTTAGAAGCAGAGAAAATTGTGTATGTAAGTTGCAACAGCGCAACCCAAGCACGTGATTTGGCATTATTGGATTCAAAATATAAAGTTATAAAAGTGCAACCTGTAGATATGTTTCCACAGACGCACCACGTAGAAAATGTTGTACTTTTGGAGAAACGCTGATTTTTCTGAAATAAGTTAATCAAACTATGATCAAAAGAATAATTCTTCTCATCCTTATAATCTTTGTCTTCAAAGGTTGCACGAAAGACGATATTTGTCCAGAAGACGCTGCAACAACCTCAAATTTGGTTATCGTTTTTAAAGACATTGCAAATCCAGCAAATAATAAAAAAGTCGTTGTATTATCAGTACTTACTAACAATATAGATTCCACCGAAGTCATACGTTTTGAAAATACTGATTCAATCATAGTTCCTCTTAATACAAATTCAGACACAACTAAATATCTTTTTAAGCGAAGTATAATTTCTACAACAGATACAATTAATAATATAGATAAATTGATGTTTATCTATCAACGAAAAAACAACTATGTAAGCCGCGCCTGTGGTTTTAAAACAGAATTTGACAATCTGGATGCAGATTTAGAACTAGAAGGAACCGAAAACTGGATTGAAGATATTATTGTAAATAGACAAACCGTAAATGATGAAAATAGCGCCCACGTTACTTTGCTGCATTAGCCTTTTTTGCGGTACGCAAACAATGCTGGCGCAAAAGAAAAGTGAAACAACCAACGATACCATTCCCAAAATTGAAAAATTTGGATTGCGTGTGGGTGTTGATTTGGTCAAACCTGTAAGAACGTTGATTGAAGACGGGTATTCTGGATTTGAAATTATGGGAGATTTCCGTGTAACCAAAAAGTTTTACGCCGCAGTGGAATTGGGTAACGAAAAAAAAGACTGGAACGAACCATATATTTCAACTAAAACCAGTGGCAGCTACGCAAAAATAGGTTTTGATTACAACGCTTATGAAAACTGGCTAGGAATGGAAAACGCCATTACACTGGGGCTTCGCTACGGTTTTTCCACCTTTAAGCAAGAACTATTGAGTTACAGGATTTATACTGACAATCCGGCTTTTCCAACGCAAGTGATTAATGATTCACAAGAAGAAAGTGGTCTAACCGCACATTGGGCTGAATTGATAATTGGCGTGAAAACCGAAATACTAAACAATCTTTACCTTTCTATAAATGTTCAGTTAAAACGAAAAATCACGGAAGATGAACCTGAAAATTTTGGAAATCTTTACATTCCTGGTTTCAATAGGACCTATGATTATAGCAAGTTTGGAGTTGGCTATGGATATTCGGTTTCTTATTTAATTCCGCTTTTCAAAAAAACAACCCCCATCTCACAAAGCGAAAATATACCTAACAACTAATTACTGCTTACTTGCTTTTCTACTCCCCTCATACATTTCATAACGCACAAGTTTTGCTTCCAATTTTCCGTTAAAGAGTTTTATTTTTTTTGAAGGACGAAGTCCTACAAATTTCAAAGCTTCTAGGTTTGAAGTAATCATCCAAGCCTGTGTTCCTGGGTAACCTCGTTTTAAAGTATTACCTATAGAGCTATAAAATTCCTCAATATCATTAACCGAAATTCGTTCATCATACGGTGGATTGAAAACAATGTATAACGGTTTGTTACCTTCTTTCTCACTTTGGAAGAAATCTTGTTGTTTAACTTCTATAAAGTCTTGTAGATTAGCACTTTTAATGTTTTCCTTTGCCTTCTTTACAGCAACTGGATCAGTATCAAAACCAAATATTTTATGTGGAAAATCTCGAACTTTTTTAAGTGCGGCTTCTTCTATTTTTTCATAAAGATCTACATCAAAATCTGGCCATGTTTCAAAACCGAATTCCTCACGATTCAAATTTGGAGGAATATTGCAGGCTATCATTGCAGCTTCAGTTAGCATAGTTCCACCACCGCACATTGGGTCAAGAAAATTACATTGTCCTTGCCAACCCGAAAGCATAAGAATCCCTGCTGCAAGTACTTCATTTATAGGAGCCAAAGTACTTTCCACTTTATAGCCACGTTTGTGCAATGATTCTCCAGAACTATCCAATGAAACCGTGCAAATATTTCTATCAATATGAACATTTATGCGAAGCGTTGGATGGTCCAAATCCACATCTGGCCGTAAACCTTCCCTATCGCGGAAACGGTCCACAATGGCATCTTTTGTTTTTAAAGCGATATATTGCGAGTGCGTAAAAACATCGGAAAAAACGGTAGCGTTTACCGCCAAGGTGCCTTTCACGTCCATATAAGTTTCCCAAGGCATTTCGTATATTTTTTTGTAAAGATCTTCTTCAGTAAAAATATTGAAAGCAGTAATAGGTTTTAATATTTTAATGGCGGTTCTACAACAAAGGTTTGCTTTATACATAAACCCAGTATCACCTTCAAAGGAAACGTTCCGTGTACCAATTTCTATTTCTGAAGCACCCAATTGGCGAAGTTCCTGCGCAAGAAGTTCTTCCATCCCAAAAAGGGTTTTGGCTACCATTTTAAAATTCTTTGTCATTGTATTTAAACAGATTTCCTGCAAAAATACAGTATTTTAGCAGGGCGAAACGATAACTATGCAAAAAGAAAAAGACAATTGGTACGCTTCGTGGTTCAACACGCCTTACTACCATATTCTCTATAAAGACAGAAACCATCGGGAAGCCGCATTATTTATGAATGCGCTTACTAACTATTTGAATCTTAAAAAAGGGGACACTATTCTCGACCTTGCTTGTGGGAGAGGAAGACATTCAAAATATTTATACCGGCAAGGTTTTGATGTTACAGGCATAGATCTTTCCGAAGAAAGTATTGATTTTGCCAAACAATATGAAAAAGACAAGTTAAAATTTGATGTTCACGATATGTGTGTACCCTATCCGCATAGGTTTGACGCGGTATTTAATCTGTTTACAAGCTTTGGGTATTTCGAAAATGAAATTGATAATTTAAGAACCATAAAAGCTATAAAAGCTGAATTAAATCCGAATTCTTATGGTGTAATTGACTTTTTAAATGCAGAATTGGCAATTAAGAATCTGGTCCCTTCTGAAAAAAAGAAAGTAGGCAACATTGTATTTTATATTGAAAAGTATGTGGAAGATGGTTATATCATAAAAAATATACGCTTTACTGACGATGAAATCGATTATCACTATGTTGAAAAAGTTAAAGCACTGACTTTGGAGGATTTTGAATCATACTTTAATGAAGCTGATATAAAACTGCAAAAGGTTTTCGGTGATTACAAACTAAACGATTTTAATCGAAATACTTCTGAAAGGTTAATCCTAATTTTTAATTGATGAATTATTTAATGCTTTTTATGGCAGTAGCCGTTGGTTATTTAGCTGCATTATTCTTAAAGAAAAAAGAATTGCGCAATATGGAAGTTTTTCTAGCTTTTAGTGGAGCTTTTTTATTATCTATAACGGTATTTGAACTTTTGCCAGAAGTCTTTGCGGTACCTTCAAAAAGTATCGGTGTTTATATAATGTTCGGAATATTATTACAAATATTTCTCGAATTTTTCTCCAAAGGTGCGGAACACGGGCACGTACATGTACATTCTGAAAACAAACATTTTCCTTGGATACTATTTGTAAGCCTTAGCATTCACGCGTTTATGGAGGGCTTTCCAATTTCCAAAGAAAACAATCTTTTGGTTGCTATTATAATACACAAAATCCCTGTAGCAATAATATTATCTTTCTTTTTTATAACAGCCGGCTACCGCAGATATACAACCCTTCTTTTTTTATTCTTTTTTGCTTTAATGACACCATTGGGCAGTTTTATTTCAACAAACTATAGCATTGTACATCAATATGAAACGCAAATAACGGCAGTAGTTATCGGTATATTCCTTCACGTATCAACCACTATTCTATTTGAAAGCTCTAAAAACCACAAATTCAACCTCTCAAAAATGACGGCTGTTATTGTTGCTGTACTAATAGCTTATCTTATTTAAGTAAATGAGTGGGAAGGTCTAAAGAGTTTTATACCTCTGTATCAACAAACAGAATTCCAACTTTACAGATTTTAAAACAGACTTGTCTTGACCAAAAAGCAGCCCTCCACGGATACTCCATAGCAAAGCCATAGCAAAGCCA
>JAGQYZ010000357.1 GCA_020435865.1 Aequorivita sp.
AAGGCGGTCTTTGGACTGTTTTACCTGATGGCGGAAGAATTTGGCAGGCAACCATTCAATCTGCTGGTGCATTAAATTTAAGTGTGAATTTTGACGATTTTTATTTACCAAAAGGTTCCCGACTTCAACTATATAATGATGACCACACCGATATTATTTCAACTTTCACAAACAATCAAAACAGAGATGAAGGCCAATTGGGCACATGGTTTGTTGAGGGGGATATTATTTGGGTAGAATATTATCAACCACCCAGAACCAAAGGTTCGCCGCGACTGAATATTGAAAGCGTTATTCACGGTTATAGAATGGGAAAGGTGAATGTTCTGGTTGATAGAAATCGCGGATTGAATGATTCTGGCGAATGTAATTATGATGTTAATTGCCCCATAGGGAATGATTTTGACCAAAAGAAAGATTTGGTAAAAAAAGCAGTCGCATTGCTTAATTTGGGCAATGGCCATTTATGTTCTGCCTCGCTTATTAATAATGCTTTAAATGATAAAACTCCATATTTATTAACTGCAAACCATTGTTTAGAAAATAGCAATCCTGCGCTTTGGTCTGCCAGATTTAATTGGGTTAGCCCAACCCCAGTTTGCGCTTCGGGAGGAGATAGTGGCGATTTACAAACAAACTTTACAGTTAGTGGTGCCGAGCTAAGAGCAAAAAATAGTTTGAGCGATTTTGCATTGGTTGAACTTTTTAACCCCATTCCTGAATCTTGGGATGTTGCCTTTGCTGGTTGGGATAATTCTGATGCCAATCCTCAGTTTGAAGTTGGAATACACCATCCAAACGGTGATATCATGAAAATTTGCCGTGATGATTCCGGTGCTCAAAAAGTTGATGCCAATGGCACTCAAACTTGGTTGATTGGCGGCGGTACACATGGTTCTGGAAATGGTTGGGAAATAGGTACTACTGAAAGTGGTTCTTCAGGATCGCCTCTTTTTGACCAAAACGGTAGGCTTATTGGGCAATTATACGCTGGACAATCCGCCTGCAATGGCTTGGAAAACAATAACGATTATGATATTTATGGAAGATTCGGTATTTCTTGGAATAGCGGAAATGCTCCCGAAACACGTTTAAAAGATTGGTTGGACCCAACAAACATTGGGCACACTACAGTTGAAACACTTCAGAATTTGTTGAACACACCCGATTTCCAATTAATAGGCGAACTTAAAATTTATCCAAACCCAGCAAGTACTCTCATCACCGTGATGAACAATAGGTATCCACATTTGTCTTACGTATTTTCTAATGCTGTGGGCCAGCGTATTCACTCAGGTTCTTTGTCTAATACAATGAACACCATTGCTGTAGATGATCTTTCGGAAGGTATCTACTTCCTTCGTTTAGTGGATGAAGACACTAAAGATTCAATCACCAAAAAAATAATTATAAAAAAATAGGCATTATTCTCTTTATGTATTAAGCCTCTATTCTGAAACGGAAAGGGGCTTTTTTACTTTAAATACCCTAATTTTGCACGATGGTTTCAGAAAAAAAAGACATACGGGCACTTTCAAAAGAAGAACTTAGAAGTTTTTTTGTAAGTATTGGAGATAAAGCTTTTCGTGGAACTCAGGTTTATGAATGGCTTTGGAGTAAGGGTAGCCATAGTTTTGATGAAATGACAAATCTTTCAAAGGAAACCCGTGCGCATCTCAACGAAAACTTTGTCATTAATCATATTAAGGTTGACCAAATTCAAAAAAGTAATGACGGCACTATTAAAAATGCAGTTAAGCTTCACGATAATTTGGTTGTGGAATCCGTCTTAATTCCTACGAAAAAGCGGACAACTGCCTGCGTTTCCTCGCAAGTGGGCTGCAGTTTGGACTGTACTTTTTGCGCCACTGCCCGATTGAAAAGAATGCGGAATCTAAACCCAGATGAAATCTATGATCAAGTGGTTGCAATTGATAAAGAAAGCAGACTATATCACAACAAGCCACTATCTAATATTGTTTTTATGGGAATGGGCGAACCACTCATGAATTATAAAAATGTACTGGAATCCATCGAAAAAATCACGAATGATGAAGGCTTGGGAATGTCGCCAAAGCGAATCACAGTTTCCACATCCGGCGTACCTAAAATGATAAAAAAATTGGCCGATGATGAGGTAAAATTTAACCTTGCCGTTTCTCTACATTCTGCAATTCAAGAAACGCGCGAGCAGATTATGCCTTTTGCCAAAAACTTTACTTTAGAAGATCTCCAAGAATCTTTAGAGTACTGGTACGGCAAAACCAAACGAAAAATTACGTATGAATACATTGTTTGGAAAGACATAAACGACAAGTGGGCAGATATTGAGGCGTTGGTTACTTTTTGCAAATACGTACCCTGCAAAGTAAACATTATTGAATACAACCCCATTGATGATGGCCATTTTCAACAAGCTTCTTCAACAGTTATTGATGATTACATTGAAGCTTTGGAACATAACCGGATTCCTGTAACCGTGCGCCGAAGTAGAGGAAAAGATATTGATGCGGCTTGTGGGCAGTTGGCAAACAAGCAATAAACCACCTTTCTATTTTCTTTGTTTTTAGAAATGGTTTAATTCAAAAACCGTCATTCAAATTTCCCTATCTTTGAAACTTTATGAAGATAGTTTCGCGCATCAAACTTCCCATTGAAAAAGAAATGGAGCTTTTTGAAAAAAAGTTCACTGCCTCCATGTCTTCCAAAGTTTCGCTTCTTAACAGAATCACCCATTATGTAGTAAACAGAAAAGGAAAACAGATGCGCCCCATGTTCGTTTTTCTCATTGCTAAAATGACCAATAATGGCGAAGTGAACGAGCGTACCTTTCGTGGCGCTTCCGTTATAGAGCTTATCCATACAGCAACTTTGGTGCACGATGACGTGGTGGATGACAGCAACCGCCGCCGTGGTTTTTTCTCTATAAATGCACTTTGGAAAAACAAAATCGCCGTTCTTGTTGGCGATTATCTGCTTTCAAAAGGATTATTGCTTTCCATTGATAATGATGATTTCGATTTGCTAAAAATTATTTCAGTTGCCGTTCGTGAAATGAGCGAGGGCGAACTACTACAAATTGAAAAGGCCCGAAGCCTTGATATTACCGAGGAAGTCTATTTCGAAATAATCCGCCAAAAAACCGCTACCCTAATTGCTGCGTGTAGTGCAATGGGCGCCCGTTCTGTAATGGCTCCCGATGAAGAAGTTGAAAAAATGCGCAAGTTTGGCGAGCTCATCGGAACTGCTTTTCAAATAAAGGATGATCTTTTTGATTATGGCAACGAGCACATCGGCAAACCTACGGGCATTGATATTAAGGAGCAAAAAATGACCTTGCCTTTAATATATGCAATAAATAATTCTACTTCTGAAGAAAAAAAATGGCTCATCAATTCCGTAAAAAATCATAACAAAGACAAACTGCGCGTAAAGGAAGTCATCACTTTTGTAAAAGAAAACGGTGGGCTAGATTATGCTGTTGCGAAAATGAAGGAATACCAACAGGAAGCCCTTTATCTTTTGGAAGATTATCCCGCCTCACCTTATAAAGAATCGCTAGTTTTGATGGTGAATTATGTAATTGATAGAAAGAAGTAAATCTTTCAAAAGTCCAATGGTTAAAATTTGTGTAATTCAAAATGTAGTGTGAGTTTAGTATGGGTGTTTCATACTGTATTCATACTTTATCTATGACTTATCTATGGCTTTGGGTAGGCTTTTATACGGGTGAACCTAGGGTTTGATTCTTCTTAAAATAATATGTAAATAGAATGCATACCGGATTACAATAATCTTTTTTTATCATCAGGCAACCATTCTTCAAAAACCTGCGTCTAATAAAGTAGAGGCATAAACAGCAAAGCTTGAGTGAAGATTATAGCTTTACATAAAAACTATTCAAAATTAATTGACAAAGCGTCCAAAGGTGATCGCCGTGCGCAGCATCAACTATTTGAAATTTTTTCACCAAAAATGCTGGGTGTTTGCAGACAGTATTTAAAAAATAATGGTTTGGCTGAAGAAGTAATGCTTTCGGGATTTTTCAAGATGTTCACACATTTAAAGGATTTTAAAAATGAAGGCAGTTTTGAAGGTTGGGTTCGCCGGATAATGGTGAACGAAAGTATTTCACAACTTCGGAAAGACAAAAAGTTGCATTTCATTTCCGAAACCGAGATAGAGAACACAACGGAGCATGCTACTTTTATTGAAACCGAACTGGAAGAAACTGACATCCAAAAAATGATAGACAGTCTGCCGGACGGTTACAAAACGGTTTTTGTGCTTTATGCGGTAGAAGGTTATAAACACAGTGAAATTGGAGAATTGTTGCAGATAAGCGAGAACACTTCAAAAACACAACTTTTCAAAGCTCGTAAAATGCTTCAAAATATGGTTAAACAACAAAACAATTTAAGTTATGGCACCCTATAAACTAGAAGACAATATCCGCGAAAAGCTGGAAGCGAGGGAATTGAAACCTTCCGCAGACGCATGGAAAAAACTAGAAGCAAAATTGGATGCTGGGCAGCCCAAAAAGAAAGCCGTGGTTTTGTATTACGTTGCCGCAAGTTTTGTTGGGATCTTAATTTTGGCCTCTTTTTTCTTTACCAGAAATAGTTCTGGAGAGAACAATCAAATAGTAAATGAAACCATAGAGCAGAACAATATTGAAAAACAGCCTGAAATAATTCCAAATGATACTAAAATCGAAGAAATTGCTTCTGAAGAAAATCATTCAGAAAAACAGGAAGCTGTAAAATCAAAAGGTGAAGAAAGGCAAAAGCCGAAATCAACTTCAATAAAACTACTTCCACATAAAAAATCTGAAATAGACAAAAAAGTTGATAAGACAGATGCAATTGCTAAAGTCACAAAAGTAGAAGCGGAGCAACCTCTGAAAACATCAATACAGAATACAACACAGAATCAGAATAAGGAAGACAAGCTTTTCAATCAAAAAATAGAAGAAGTAGTAGCCTCCGTAAAAAAATTGCAAGAAAATAATACAGAAGTTAATACAACGGATGTGGAAGCATTATTAAACAACGCCCGACGTGAAATAGAGACCCAGCGAATTATAAACAATCCAAAAGTAGATGCGACCGCATTATTGGAGGATGTGGAATGGGAACTGGAAAAAAGTTTCCGCGACAAGGTTTTTGACGCTCTTGGTGAAGGTTATAATAAAGTAAGAACCGCAGTTTCAGAACGGAATGATTAAAAAATTAGACAATTACCCATTCATCAATAAATCATCATTAATCAAAAATCGAACAGTTATGAAATCATTAATTACACTCACAATTACCCTTACAATTTGGTTGCTTGCATCGTGTTTAGCCAACGCACAGGAAACCGACCACGACACACAGACTTCCATAGAGCAGCTTACCACTCTTAAAGAAAAGATAATTCAAGAAGAAAAGGAAGCTTTAAAAGCTGATGTAGAAAATATCAATGCCCGTTTACAAAGTGAGAACATTCAAGAATCTGAAGCCGAAACCCTAAAACAAGAAGCCGCAGAAAGACATGCGCTGAATATTGAAAATCGCCTTGCCATAATAGATAATAAAGTAGCACTCTTAAAACGAAACGGAAGCATTGAAGAAGATGAAGTCAATGGAATGATTATTCGTATTGGTTCCAGTGGAAAAAATAGTGAAAATGAAAACGTTCTATATATTGGTCCCAAAAATAAAAAACGCAAATATGACCGTCGCACTACCTCAGACATGGTATTTGCTTTTGGGTTGAACAATGTAATTACAAAAGGAGAATCTTTACAGGATTCAGATTTCAAAGTTGCTGGCAGTCGTTTTGCAGAAATAGGTTGGGCATGGAAAACCCGCGTTTTCAAAAACA
>JAGQYZ010000358.1:0-783 GCA_020435865.1 Aequorivita sp.
GATTTAGAAAAAACATTTGAAGACAATAGCATTACAGACCCTAAAGCACGTGCAAAAATATTTGGGCAGTATGATCACGTTCGGGTTTATGGAATGGATTATTTTACCAAATTGGAAAGCATTGGTTTTAAAGTAGAAGCTGTAGATTATACAAAAACCTTTTCTTCTGAAGAAATTGAAAAATACAGATTGCCAAAAGGCGAACTAATCCCCGTCTGTAAAAAGTTAGTTTTCTAAACGTTTTTTAAAGCCATCCGTCATGAAAACTTGATGCCTGTTTAAAGAATCAGTATAGGTGAGGTATGCTTCCACGTTTGGAAGATTTTTAAGCAATTCTTCTGATTTTTCCAAGCCCAAAGCCATAAAGGAAGTTGCATAAGCATCAGCCACGCCACAAGTAGGGGCGATTACTGTTGAACTAGTTACATCACTTTTTTCTGCGGAACCAGTTAAAGGATTCAATGTATGCACATATTTTTTTCCCGTAGCAGAATCAATTCTGAATTTGCGATAATTTCCTGAAGAAGCCATGCCTACGTCTTTAAGTTTAACGGTTGCTTCGAAGCTTCTATTTTCCAATTCAGAATCTACAGATTCAATACCAACGACCCATTCTTGCTTTTTATCGAGGTTTTCTCCTTTTGTGAGAATTTCACCACCCAATTCAATTAAATAGTCTTTTACACCTTTTGCCTCCAAATAACGCCCCAAGCAATCAATCCCAAAACCTTTTGCCACCGCATTAAAATCGAAATATATTTGTGGATATTCTTTTGAAATAGT
>JAGQYZ010000358.1:890-3759 GCA_020435865.1 Aequorivita sp.
CCAAAACCATAAGCATTTCGCAAAACGCCGATTGTTGGATCAAAATAACCATTTGTCTTTTTGTTTACTTCTGCTGAAATTTTAAAAACTTCCTTGAATATTGAATCTACAACAACTGTGGAATCTCCTTGATTTATTTTAGAAATATCGCTATTGGGAATATAGGTACTCACAGAATGGTTTACGTCATCAATGACAGAGTCCAATCCTTTTTTAAAATCAATATTCCTCTCCGAATAAAACTGAATGTTATAAGTTGTGCCAAAAGCATTACCCTGTAAAAAACGGTGTGTGTTTTCTTTCTTATCACAAAAAATGAAAAGCAACAATACGGGTATTAAAATTAGCTTTTTCATAAAATTTCCTGTAAACCTTTATAAACCATGGTATAATCTTCGTCTTTTAAAACTGGCTTTCCATAATCACTTCCATGGCCCAAACCAACACCAGCATAATAGGTTTTTGCTTCAAACTTTGCAGCATGTTCCTTTATAGTTTGCATAAAAACGGGGTCATAAGCATGAGCGTCTTGAGGAAAAGAAACGGCTCGAACAATTATAAAGTGAAGTATTTTATTTTTTAACGCTACAAACTGAGGATCACTTTTCAGTTTTGAGTTGACACCCAAAAACTCATAGCCCTCATTTTCAAGCTGTTTCCCCACTATGTTCATTGCCAGGTTGTGAAGTTCCTGTTTTGTAAGTTTTTCGCCCATAAGTGGCTTCAAAATTACGAATATTTCGATTTATTTTTTCAATCCCATAAAAAAACCCACTCCAAAATAATTTGGAATGGGTTTTTTTATTTTAAGAGTTAATCTTTAATTATAAACAGTAGTTTCGCCCAATATTGCATGTTGAGAATTTTTAGCGCTATTGTCAGCTTTTACAACCATTACAACAAAGCTTAAATTTTCAATATTATACTCTGAAGGAACCGTAAAAGTGTATGTCTTTTTATATTCCTGAAAAGGAGAAGTTTCTGGAATGTTATCCCCAAAAAGTCCTGAAAGGGAATTACGCAATGCATCATTATGAACAAAATCTACAATTGGATTGCCCATTCCATAATAAGGACTACTTGGATTATCATTAAAATAATTTTTCTGATCTGCAATAATTCCACTTTCCAACAGATACACTACTAATTTATCACCGGGTTCAGAGCCATTTCTGTAAACAACTTTTGCATCCACAGAAAGGGTTGAACCACTAATCTGAGAACTGATAGCAACGGAAAGATCTGTCTCTAAGCCAGCTATACTTGTTACGGCATCATAATCATACAAAAGAGAATTAGGGAAAGAATTCCATGGAACAGTTCTGTTTAACTGAGTTTGAGGAAACTCGTTTGGTATATTAAATTCAGCCTGAAGATCGTTAACCTGTGGAAAATGCATAGGTTCTTCGCCTAAAGACTTTTTGTGAATTGCAACTACGGAAACATATTTATCATCAGTCAGTACCTTTACAGAATCAATAGCTGCTAAAGCTTTTAAACAATATCCGCACCAAGTTCCTGTGTAATCTTCAAGCACCACATTTCTTTTTGGAATGTAGACTGAAAAGTTTTTTGCAGCAGTTGTGAATGTTTCACCATTAACGATATACTCTGCATAGACTTCAAAGCTTCCTTCTGTTGCAGAGGAATATGTAAATCCAGAAATTGCTGCACCATTAACATAAAAAGTTGCATCGGAAGCTGTATTGTTTCCACTGGAATCAAGCAAACCAAAAGTAATGGTCTGATTGTTCATGGCTCTCGTAGCATCTATGGTCAGCGCACGTTCAGTTTCCGCTATCACCTCAAAGTTCAATATATTACTGGTTATGCTTTCATAAACAGCTTTTACGGCAAAAGTTCCTGTGGTTGAAAAGGTGTATGAAGAGCCTGTTATTTCAGAATCGTTTACATATAGCTTTGCAGAAGAGGTGTAATCTACTCCATCATTACCGGTAATTACAAAATTTACCATTTGGTCTACAGATAATACTTCCAATTCGTTGGTGCCGGCATCACTTGAAAGTGTAATTGACAGATTTTCTGTGGGAGCGCCAAGTGGATTTTCCTTTTTACTACATCCTACAATGGCTATAAAAGCAAAAAGAAATAAAATTTTAAAATAGGGATACGTTTTCATAAAAACAGATTGTTAAATAATATAGTGGGCTAATATAAAGTATTTATAAAAAAAGGCACGGTTTTGGAATGTTAAAACCATAACTTTCGGCAATACAAATTTAAGTTTTTATTAAAAATAACTTAATATTGCTAACTCTTTAATTAATTTTTAAAATTTATTTGATGAAAAAATTACTTCCCCTTCTTCTTGCACTGGTTACTTTCAGTGGCATTGCACAAAACGATTTACCAAAAATTGATTTGACGACCCTAGATGGTCAACCAGTCAATTCTAATGATTTATCTACAGATGATAATGTAGTTGTAATATCACTTTGGGCTACTTGGTGCGTTCCTTGTATAAAGGAATTGGATGCCATTAGTGATATTTATCCAGATTGGCAAGCAGAAACCAATGTAAAACTCTACGCCGTTTCCATTGACGACAGCCGCGGTGTAAAACGTGTAAAACCTTTGGTAAATGGAAAAGGATGGGATTACACTGTGCTACTAGATACAAACAATGATTTTAAACGTGCCGTTGGTGCCGCCACTGTACCATTAACACTTTTGGTAAAAAACAATCAGATTGTTTACAGACATTCTGGCTACAGCCCAGGCGCAGAGATGGAACTTTATGAAAAAATAAAGGAATTTTCCGCAGCTAACTAAAAGAAATCACCAACCAAACCTATATAATGAAAAAACTTATACTTGGAGCCTTTATGTTTATTGGCGCTGTCTCCTT
>JAGQYZ010000359.1 GCA_020435865.1 Aequorivita sp.
TTCGGCTCAGTTCAAGAACAAGTTTTTATTTCCCTGTTTGATCTAAGAGGAAGGTTGATCCAAACTCAAAGTGTGATGACGGCCGAATTAGTTAGCTTTAGGCTTCCTGAAACCAAGGGAATTTATCTGTTTAAAATTACGTCTTCAGATGGAAAATATAGTTCAATAATGGTAATAAAAGAATAAAAACGTTTTCCAACACCGGCTACCTGGCCATATTCCACATTCCCTACACACCGCAGGTAGCCCCACGTTATCATTCATTGTAAAAAACGAATCATGAATAAAATTAAATTTACGATAATTATATTTCCACTTTTCTCAACACTTTTCCCTCTCATTATTAACGCTCAAACAACTGTTGAAAATAATAATGGTAAATGGACTTTTCTAATTGAGGGAAAAGCATTTGATGTAAAAGGGGCTACTTTTGGTTACGATAAAGATGTAACTAACTATGACAAATACTTTCAGGAACTGAGATTCTTGGGTGTCAATACCATTAGAACATGGGGGACAAATAAAAATACCCTTAGGCTATTGGACGCTGCAAATGCACATGGCATTAAAGTAATGTTAGGTATTTGGATGCGACATGGCCGAGCAGGTATGGAAGCTGACGATAGTTTTGATTATCTGAATGATACAGAGGGCAAAGAAGAGATGTATGAAAACGCTCTTGAAATCGTAAAAACATACAAAGGCCACCCAGCTATACTTACTTGGGGTGTCGGTAATGAGGTTTATTTGAATACGGCTACTGATGAAGAAAAAATTGCTTATTCTAAATTATTGGAGCGAATTTGTTCTCAAATAAAACAAATAGACAAGAACCATCCGGTTACATCTGTAGAGGCCTGGACTTTTGGAGTAGACTGGTGGTTGAAATATGTTCCATCCATTGATATATATGGGATAAACACTTATGGAGAAGGAGCTAATGTTCTGCCAGAAGAACTAGCAAAAAAAGGTGTGGATAAACCCTATGTCATTACCGAGTTTGGAGTTAGAGGAGAATGGGAAATTGAGGAAGACAAAAACGGAGTAAAACCAGAACCAACCGATGAGGAGAAATATGAAGTAATCGTTAAAGGCTATAATGAATGGATTAAACCTAAACCTAATTGCCTGGGCGTTTATGTTTTTCAATACGCGACTGATAATAGACATATAGCACCTTGGTTACTGACTCATTTCAAAGGAATGACTCGGCCACAATATTGGGCAATTAGAGAAGCTTATACAGGAAAAAAACCAGATAATAATGTTCCGGTTATTAAATCATTTCAATTACCAGATACTAATACAAAAAGTGGCGCTTGGATTCCTGTAAAACTTGAAGCCTCAGATAAAGAGAAAGAAAAGTTAGAAGTTAGTTTTTATTATAATCAGCGAACTGGAAGCAGAAAAAGGCGTGACCAATTGGTAGCCTTGGAATTTAGAGGTGGCCTTTCCAATGGTTTTGAGATTAAGCTTCCACAAGAGCATGGTGGTATAAAGGTTTATGCAATGGTAAATGACACCTTCAATAATGTTGGTATCTCTACGACCTCTATTTCAGTCATTGATGAAAAGGCAGCAAAACGAAAATTCTTGGTGCCTCGGGTTGAACTACCATTTTATGTTTATAAAGACAATGAAAATCTACCTTATGTGCCCTCCGCATACATGGGTAATTATAAAGATATAGAGGTTGATTTAGACAATACCGAAACAGTAAAAACTGGAGGAACTGCTATTAAAATCAGTTACAGAGCAAAAAATGGTTGGTATGGCGTGGGTTTTGTAGACCCTCCAAATGATTGGGGTGATATACTTGGTGGCTATAATATAAGCGGAGCCAAAACATTCAGTTTTTGGGCAAAGGCAGGATATAACAATTTAAAAGTCGAAGTAGGTTTTGGACTGATAGGAGGTGATAAACCATTTATTGATACAAGTAAAAAAATGACTGCATTATACTTAACAGACGAATGGAAAAAATATACCATTAAAACTAAAAGACTTGACTTAAGCTGTATTCGGTCTGGATTTGTGATTTTTTCTAGTGGTGAAGGCATGTCTCACGAAATATATATAGATGAAATAGTTTTCGAATAAATTATGGCAACTTGTAATTAAGAACTTGTTTAAAATTCGT
>JAGQYZ010000360.1 GCA_020435865.1 Aequorivita sp.
TCGTCCATTTCGTCAAAATTTTCGTACTGTGGAACGGTCTCAATATCCAAAAACAGGATATGTTCCAAGTTTATTCGCTTAATCATAATTTGAAAATTTCAATCGGGGAGAAGTTTAAAACTACGAAAAAATTATTGATTTTGCTCAAGCATCTTATAAACCTCATCAATATAAACATAAAAATCTGAGCTAAAAGGCAAATCAGTTTTGGTACCGCGTCGCTGTCCCAATCGTACAATAATCAAATCATCTTCAGGAACCACAATCACATATTGCCCCAAAATACCACGCATTACAAATATTTTCTTTCCTAAAAAGTCACTCAGCCAAAACCCATAGCCATATTCTGGACTCTTCGGAAAACGAGGGGTAATTGATTTCGCCACAAAAGCTGAATCCAGCAATTGTCGTCCATTCCACTTGCCGTAATCTTTATACAGTTTTCCAAACCGTGCAAAATCACGGGCGTTACTGCCGATGCAGCAATACGCTTTTACCAATTTGTGCTCACCATCATCAACTTGCCAAAGTGCTGGATTTTCGGCACCCATTGGGCTCCAAAAACTATCATATAAATAATCTGCCAACTGTTTTTGTGTAGCTTTCTGGATTACCATCGCCAAAAGTTCGATATTTCCACTTAAATATTTATAGTGTACTCCAGGAGTATCGATCACTTTCAGTTTTAAAATGTTGTTGGCCAAATCTGCATCATAATAGGCACGCGCAGTCATCCCAAACGGATTGACATAAGACTCGTTCCAATCCAGCCCGGAGGCCATAGAAGAAAGATCACCCACCGTTAAGTCAGTTTCTGCAAATTGAGGATAAAAATCGGCCACAGGTTGGTCCAAACTTTTTATAAAACCTTCGTCAATAGCTTTTCCCAGCAAAGCGGAGGTAATACTTTTCGCCATTGAAAAAGAGTTGGTCTGAGAGTTTTTCCTATAGCCTTCAAAATATTTTTCAAACCAAATGCTGTCATTCTTTATAATCAAAAAAGCGACTGTGCCAAGTTCTTTATTAGTTTCTGAAAGTCTTTGGGTCATTTCAACCGAATTGTAATTTTTATAAATAGGCCAAGGTTGTGGGTTAGTACTTGCAGGAATTTTTTCGCTTTCAAAAAACTTAAAATCGTCAATAAAAGCCGTGGTGTGTCCATGAAGATAAACCACCCAAACGCCTTTTAAAATATAGCCGTAACCAGTAACATAAAGTCCAATTACAAAAACAATCAGCACTATAAAAACCCACTTGAGGAATTTCTTAAGCCTTTTCATCTAAAACAAAGATTGTTGTGGCGATGGGCTTTCAAACTCCAGCAACCATTTTTTGCGGTGAAGTCCACCCGCATAACCAGTTAGTGAGCCATCACTACCAATAACGCGATGGCAGGGAATTATTATTGAAATCGGATTTTTACCATTGGCGGAAGCCGCCGCACGAATCACTTTGGGGTTGCCCAATAGATTCGCCATTTTTTGATAGCTTGTGGTTTTTCCAAAAGGAATTTCTTGTAATTGCTTCCAGACTTTTTTTTGAAAATCGGTGCCTTCTGGGGAAAGTTTTAGGGTAAAATGGGTTCTTTTACCATTAAAATATTCGGTAAGCTGGTTTACGGATTCCTTTAAAACTTTTGGAATCTCTTTTTTATCTTTTTCATCGACTTTATTTACAAACACGACAGACTTGAGCCCATTATGGTCTCCCTTTATTTCCAACGAACCTATTTCAGTTTTTAAATAATATGTTTGCACCTGCACTAAGGTACAAAATTTGTTAAATTTTATCATATCAGGGCAGAAAAGATAATTTTTTGAATTTCAAATTTTAATATTAAATTTGGTAAACTAATTCTCTTATGATTTTCCGAAAAAATATTTTTTTTCTCCATCGCTTAAGTTTCATTTGTTTTTTTCTGTTGTGTTTTCAAGCCTCTATTGCTGCTAACAACATCAATAGTATAAGAGTTTTTTATGGTTTAGAAACACAACCCGCGTTGGAAATTGCAACAACTGTATTTTATACGCAGGAATTGGACAAAAATTCATACTTGATTACCTTGTTTTTAATTGCATCAAGCCTCCTGTTGGTAATAGTGCTCGTTTTATTTTATCTTTTTTACAAATCGAAAAAAAAATACATACAATCACTTACCGAAAAAAACGCAGCACTCTTAAAAGCCAATGAAGAGGCGGAACAACTTTCAAAACACAAAACACAGTTTTTTTCAACCATAAGCCATGAATTAAGAACGCCCTTATATGGGGTTATTGGCCTTTCCTCTATTTTATTGGAAGACGAAAAATTAAAATCTCATCAAGAAGACTTGAAGTGCCTTAAATTTTCTGCAGATTATCTGTTGACACTCATTAATGATGTATTGACGCTCAATAAGTCTGAAACTTCAAACATGACTCTTGAAAATGTCTCTTTTAATCTTAGAAAGCTTTTAGAAAACATACAAAAAACATTCGCGCTGAATTTAGAACAGAAAAACAACAAATTAATACTTGAAATTGACGAGGCCATCCCCCTGAAAATGTATGGAGATTCTGTGAAGATTTCACAGATAATGATGAATTTAATTGGGAATGCAATAAAATTTAATCAGAATGGCACCATCCGTATAAAAATAGAATTGTTGGAAAAACTGAAGAATGACTATTTGCGAATCAAATTTTCAATTATTGATAATGGTATTGGAATCCCTAAAGAAAAACAAGAATCCATATTTGAAGAATTTTCAAAGGTTGAAAACCGTAACCACAATTACCAAGGTACAGGACTTGGACTCACAATAGTTAAAAAATTATTGGCTCTTTTCAATAGTGAAATAAAACTTTTGAGTGACACGGGACAAGGATCCTTGTTTTATTTTGAGTTGGATCTTCAAAAAGATTCAGACGCTAGCAAAACACTTCCTGAATCTGATTATTCAAATATTTCTTTAAATAATAAGCACATTTTAATTGTGGACGATAACAAAATAAACCAAAAAGTAACCCAAAAAATACTGGAGAAAAGAAACTTTAAATGCAGTTTTGCTGATGATGGTGCCGAAGCAATCGCACAAACCCAAAAATACAAATACGACCTGATTTTGATGGACGTACATATGCCTAATATTGATGGTATAGAGGCAACAAAATCTATCCGAACCTTTAATACCACGACACCCATCGTTGCCTTCACAGCTGTTGAAGTTGATGAGATTCGCAATTCAATTTTTGATTCAGGAATGAATGACATTATTGTAAAACCATATGTGGTTTCTCAATTTCTCAATACAATCTTAAAAAATATCCATGTAATGAGCGCTGCTTAGTTTAGCGTGTCCTTCAAGTTCCAAAAGTTTGTAGACCAGAACATTAGCGTTTCGAAGTTAGTATCTTAAATATTCGTAACATATAGAGCTATTCCTTGTCCCTACCAATTTCAATATCTTTATTTAACTTTATTCCCATACGTTTTGCTCGCAATTCCCAATTCTTTCTGGCTTGCAATTGCATATTCTCAACGCTGTCACTTTCATCCATAATTTCAAGCCCCAAAAGTGTTTCAATAATGTCTTCCATGGTTACCACGCCGATGGTATTTCCATAATCATCAACCACAGAAGCAATATGAACGCGTTGTTTTATAAAGGTTTCAAAAAGATCGGGGATTGGTTTTTCTGCGGAAACAACAAAAATCTCACGTTTCAAATCGCTCAATAGTTTATCGCCATGGTCTTCCACAATTTCTTCTAAAATATCATCACGAAGCACAAAGCCCGTAATGTTGTGCGTTTTGTTTTTGTAAACAGGAATTCGCGAAAAACGTAGGCTTTTATGGCTTTGGTGAAAATTCTCTAAATTCATCGTTTCGTCTTCAAGTGTTACAACCGTAAAGGGAGTCATAACATCCTTTGCCTGCACGCTTTTAAACACCAATAGGTTTTTGATAACTGTGGTTTCACTTTCCTCAAAAACGCCTTCTTCCTCTGCAGCGTCAGTTATTGCGATAAATTCCTCACGGCTCATCGTGCTTACGTGGGCAGATTTTCCCACCAAACGTGTTATAAGCATCAGCAACCATAACAATCCAGTATATTTTAAGGGGAATATTATAAAATTTAAAAACATCGCCGTAAAAGAACCGAGTTTTTTCCAATAGGTCGCGCCAATAGTTTTTGGTATTATTTCTGAAACCACCAAAATAAGCATGGTCATGATTGCGGAAACAATTCCCACAATGTTCATCCCGAAAAGTTCCACTTTATAAGGCAACTTCTCAGCCTCAACTCCCACTAAAATAGCGCCCACGGTATGTGCAATAGTGTTAAGTGTCAATATCGCTATCAGCGGCTTGTCTATGTCTTTTTTAAAATTTGTCAAAGTTTTCGCATAGGCTTTCCCTTCTTGGGTCTTCATCCGCAGATATGTTGGCGTAAAACTTAGCAAAGCGGCTTCCAAAATGGAGCATAAAAACGAAAAGAAAATGGAAAGCAC
>JAGQYZ010000019.1 GCA_020435865.1 Aequorivita sp.
CACATCCGCAAATCCATGACATCATCTTCAGCAGACGAAAGTCAAAATATCAGTGATCTCAACATTTTCCCTAATCCTGTTGGGCAAACTTTGACCTTCTCATTTAATGCCCGAAAAACACAAGGGATAAGAATGTTTATCCATGATGCTGCCGGAAATTTGATCATGAAAAAAGAATTGGAAAACCTTCAGATTGGATCGAATACAATATCGACACCTATGCCGCAAGTCTCTAAGAACACATTGATTCTTTCGATTTCGGATGGAGTCAAAATTTATGCAAAAAAAATCATGCAATAATCAGATAAAAAAAGTAGATGAAAAGAGTTGATGTTCATGTCAATTTCAACTCTTTTCTCAATTTGAGGTTATGTTGTATTCAGATAACACATATTTTTGAAGCACCTATTTAGACTTAATCATTACTTCGTCCATTACAAATGGCATCTATTGTTAGGCATATTGTTTGTCGTTGGTTCTAACTATTTTGCCATTCTCATCCCTCAACAGATACGTGAAGCCTTGGATCTTGTGCAGGGTAAAATACAGGATTTTAAAGCTTCCGGTGGTAGCTTAGATTCTGCAGAATACCAAGTTTTAGGAAGACATTTGCTGAATTTTGGCCTTATCGTCACAGGTTTTGTAATAGTGAAAGGTATTTTGATGTATTTCATGCGCCAAACTATCATAGTGATGTCTAGGCTCATAGAATATGATATGCGAAAAGAACTTTTTGAAAAACTGACAACATTGGATCAGACATTTTACCGTTCTTATATGACAGGTGATATCATGGCGCGGATTTCTGAGGATGTGTCAAAGGTCAGAAACTACCTGGGTCCTGGAATTTTGTATGGTATAAATTTGGTGTCCTTGTTTGCATTGACGATTTATGCCATGCTAAAGGTAGATGTTACCTTGTCTGTTTTTGCCCTCCTACCTTTGCCGATTCTCTCTATTTCAATATACTACGTGAGCAATACGATCAACGCACGCAGCACTGCTATCCAAAAACAGCTTTCCAAACTGACGAGCAATGCTCAAGAAACATATTCGGGTATCAGAGTTATCAAAGGTTATACAAGAGAAGAAGAATTTATTCGCCACTTCGACAACGAAAGTGAAACCTACAAAAAACTCAATCTTAGACTTGCAAAAGTGGAGGCCTATTTTCAACCATTGATGACGTTTTTAATTTCATTGAGCACTTTGCTGGTGGTTGTTGTCGGTGCCATTCAAGTGTATAATGGAAGGCTGACCACTGGAAATATTGCCGAGTTTATATTGTATGTCAACATGTTGACGTGGCCGGTGACGGCAATTGGATGGATTGCTTCCGTAGTTCAAGAAGCAGAAGCAAGCCAGAAACGCATCAATGAAATTATGGATATTCAGCCTGAAATTCAAAATACGAGTTCTGATGACTATACGATACTAGGAGACATTGAGTTTAGAAATGTCACTTTTGTTTACCCTAATACAGGCATCACCGCATTGAAAAATGTGAGTTTTTCCATCAAACACGGTCAAAAACTGGCAATATTTGGTAGGACGGCGTCCGGGAAATCAACGATATCTGAATTGTTAACAAGGATTTTTGATGTGACATCCGGACAAATTCTCATAGATGGCAAGGATATCAAGGAACACAATGTAGAAATACTCAGAAAAAGTTTTGCTTACGTGCCTCAAGATGCTTTTCTTTTTTCCGATACCATAGAAAATAATATTTCATTTGGATTGGAGAATAGTGACATTGAAGACATTCAAAAATATGCAAGCTATGCTTCCATCCATGATGATATAGAAGCGCTGACCAATGGCTACAAAACTATACTCGGCGAAAGAGGCGTCACTCTCTCAGGTGGACAAAAACAACGTGTTTCTATTGCCCGAGCCATTATTAAAGACCCACAAATACTCCTTTTTGATGATTGCCTTTCAGCTGTAGATACTGAAACTGAAGAAGAAATTCTTCAAAATCTCAATAAAATTTCAGCAAACAAAACCACCATTATTGTAAGTCACCGAATTTCTTCGGCTAAAAATGCCAGCAAGATTATTGTTTTGGAAGAAGGAAAAATCATACAGAAAGGCACACATAATGAATTGGTAAATTCCGAAGGATATTACAAGGAACTTTATGCGAAACAACTTTTGGAAAAAGAAATGTAAATTTACTTTGGCTGGTTTGGATTTTTTTTGGATTTTTGGCTAAACGTAAGCAAAAACCAAAAAAATTATGAGTGACCACTATACGATGGAGCAAGAAGAGATTTTTTCAAAAGTAATGCGCGCTGGAAGACGCACCTACTTTTTTGATGTTAGGTCCACAAAAGCAGGAGATTTTTACCTAACCATTACAGAGAGTAAAAAATTTACAAACGACGATGGCTCTTACCATTACAAAAAACACAAAATTTATCTTTACAAAGAAGATTTCACTGAGTTTAAAGACACCTTGGAAGAAATGATAAACTATGTAATAGACGAAAAAGGGGAAGAGGTAATCAGCGAGCGCCACCAAAAAGATTACAAAAAAGAAACGGACGATCTTCCACAAGCTGCTGAACAAGAAAAAGAAGAAACAGATACCAGTAACTTTACAGATGTAGAATTTGATGATATCTAAATTTAATCATTAAAGTATAAAAAACCGGCACGGGCAAAACCGCTGCCGGTTTTTTATTTTCTGAAAAAAGGTTAGCTCGATTACTTTACTTATTTTTCATAGCTGAAAACTACAACCACAAATACCTCCAATGGTCAAAAAACTATACCAACCCTATAAACCCAATTTAGATTTTTCAGATTTGGACCATATTGTAGTTGGTAGCGGCATGGGTGGACTTACTGTTGCCACGTGGCTTGCAAAGTCTGGAAAAAAGGTTGCAATTTTTGAACGCCATTACGTTCCAGGTGGTTTCACGCACAGTTTTAAAAGAAAAGATGGTTTTCAGTGGGATGTTGGCGTTCATTACGTCGGCAATATGGCAGCGGATTCTTCGCTTCGTGGGTTTTTCAACTTTTTGACTGATGGAAAACTGGAGTGGGAATCCATGGGCGAAGTGTATGATGTGGCAAATATTGACGGCACAGAATATGTTTTTAAGGCTGGAAAAGAAAACTTCAGAAAACAACTCATCAACTATTTTCCCGAAGAAGAAAAAGCAATTGACGCCTATATAAAACTCATTGCAAAAACCAATAAACGTGCTAGTGCTTTTTTCTTTGAAAAAATTTTTGAGCCTTGGTTTAGTAAATCTGTAGGATGGATTTTCAGAAAACGATATTCAAAATTTTCACAAAGAACAACTTGGGAGGTTTTAAGTGAATTAACCAATAATGAAAGGTTAATCGCAGTGCTTTGCGCACAATGTGGTAATTATGGCCTATCTCCAAAAAACAGCAGTTTTGGTGCACACGCAATGGTCATTGGGCATTTTTTGGAAGGCGGCTACTACCCTATTGGCGGTGCCGATCAAATTTGCGAAAAAACCCTTGAGGTTTTTACGGCAAGGGGCGGCAAAATTTTTATAAATGCAGATGTTTCAAAAATTGTCACACAAAACAATCAAGTTCAAGGAATCCAACTTGGTGAAAAATTTATTCCCTGCAAAAGTGTAATTAGCAACGTGGGGGTCAATAACACATTCAACTATTTACTATCGGAAACAGATCGAAAAAGTTGCAATTTCAGCTTAAAAAATGTGCAGCCCGCAAGCGCCCATATCTGTTTGTATTTAGGTTTGAACAAATCCAGCAAAACTTTAAACTTGCCGAAGCACAATCTTTGGTATTACAAACACGACGGTATCGATAAAATTTTTGACGAAGCTACTCTGGAAAATACTCCTGAAAATTTTGCATATATCTCCTTCCCATCTGCTAAAGATCCAAACTGGGAAATCAAAAATCCCGGAACGGCAACCATACAAGCAATTTCCGTGGGAAATATTGAATGGTTTCAAGATTATAAAAATTCCAATTGGATGAAGCGCGGTGGTGCATATTTAAAACATAAAAAGAATTTTGAAGATGAGATGCTAAAAGTTCTTTACAAATTCTACCCTCAAATTGAAGGAACCATTATAGCTTCCGAAGTTTCAACACCACTTTCAACCGAGAATTTCACGAATTACAAAAGTGGCGAAATTTATGGGTTGGCACATTCGCCGGAACGTTTTACGCTTTCTTTCTTAAGGCCAAAAACAAAAATAAAAGGTTTATTTTTAACAGGACAGGATATAACGCTAGTTGGTGTTGCTGGCGCCATGCTTTCTGGCTTGTTGTGTGCTACAGCTATTTTGAAATTTAGGTCGTGGAAAATTTTTAAGGAAATCAGGACCTCAAAAGGTTCCTAATTCTTGCAGTTGAAACGAATAAATCTACCTGTGGACGTCCAAAAAGAAAATCCTATATTTGCCGCTTTTTTAAACGAATAAGATGTTTTTACACAAAACCATTAAGAACTTTACCCAAAACCCAAAAAACGATATACTTTCAGGGCTTACCGTAGCTTTGGCTTTAGTGCCAGAAGCAGTTGCTTTTGCATTCGTTGCGGGCATTGACCCTTTGGTTGGATTGTACGGTGCGTTTATGATGGGAATTGTAACTGCACTATTTGGGGGTCGCCCAGGAATGATTTCTGGAGCTACTGGAGCAATGGCCGTGGTAATGGTGCATTTAATTCAAAAAGGAAACGAAGTTGGATTGGCTTTGGCGGAACCAGTTCAAAATCTTGGCCTGCAATGGCTTTTTATAACACTTTTGTTTGTGGGCGCTATCCAAATTATGGCTGGAGTTTTCAGGTTGGGAAAATTTGTCCGACTCATTCCCCACCCTGTAATGATGGGTTTTGTAAATGGTTTGGCAATCGTAATTTTTCTTTCGCAGTTGGGTCTCTTTAAAGAAAGTCGGGGTACTGTACCGCAATGGCTCACTGGCGCAGATTTGTGGGTAATGTTGGCTTTGGTTGGATTGACAATGGGTATTATGTTTGGTTTGCCGAAACTTACAAAAAAACTTCCCGCAGCCCTTATTGCAATTATAGTCGTGGCTTGCATCACAATCTTTGGAAATATAGATGTTAGTACCGTTGGTTCCTTCATTCGCGATGGTGGTGGCAGTGGTTTAAAAGGTTCGCTTCCTCATTTCCAAACCCAAATCTTTGGATTTCTTGAAACGTTAAACGGACATTGGGACTTAATACTTTCAACAGCATTTTTACTGGCTGCCGTAGGTTTGATTGAATCATTGATGACATTGAATTTAATTGACGAAATGACCGAAACCCGAGGAAGCGGAAACCGTGAATGTGTTGCGCAAGGTGGTGCAAATATTTTGAACGGTCTTTTCGGTGGAATGGGTGGCTGCGCAATGATTGGGCAATCCATAATTAATGTAAGTTCCGGTGGTCGCGGAAGGCTTTCAGGGACAGTTGCAGCAATTGCTCTTTTGTGTTTTGTGCTTTTTGGTGCGCCTTTAATTGAGCAAATCCCTATAGCAGCTTTGGTGGGCGTCATGTTTATGGTGGTTATTGGCACTTTTGCGTGGAGCAGTTTTAGGATTCTGAATAAAATTCCAGTGGCAGATGCTATTGTTTTAATTACAGTTTCTGCGGTAACCGTTTGGCAGGATTTAGCCATTGCGGTACTTGTGGGGGTAATTATGAGTGCGCTTGTTTTTGCTTGGAAAAGTGCTACTATGATTCGCGCTCGCAAACGAATTAAAGAAGATGGTACAAAAGTTTATGAAATTTGGGGTCCGTTGTTTTTCGGCTCTACAACAGCTTTCAACAGTAAATTTGATGTTTCGGAAGATCCAAATTCAATTGAAATAGATTTTATAGAATCTAAAATTTCAGACCATTCTGGGGTAGAAGCGGTTCGGAATATTGCCAATAAATATTTGGATAGTGGAAAAGAAGTAAAACTCACCCACCTTAGCCCTGACTGTAAAGCACTTCTTTTAAAATGGAATCCTGAGTTTGAAACTATTATTGAAAATTCCATTGAAGATCCACGCTATTATGTGGTTACCGATATTTTAGATTCGGATGCTTAATTGTCAATGATTTCGCGAAAAGTAAAAATCAACTTTCTTAGCCTCGCCATTTATAGTCCCTTCAATCCAAGCGTGGAGTGAATCTTTCACAGGGTTGGTATATATTATGCGTTGCGGAAAGTCATGATTTTTGTTTTCAAAAGTGAACTGTCCATTTTCCGAAGAAATCATTTTAAATGTAACTGGTTTTTTATCGTTCTGATTAGCGGTTGCAACGGTTAACAATAGGCTATCTGCTTTTTGTTCTAAGGCCATCGTTTCAGCAAATACAACTTTCTTTTTATTCACCTCTACAAAACTATAGGCGGTAAAAGTACTGTCGTTTTCTGCAGACCAGGTTTCTTGGGAATATTCTTCTCCGTTCTGGTTCACCCAAGTTCCTAACAGCCATTGAAGTTGGTCTATTTTTTCAAAACCCTTGGTAACAATTTCTTCTTTGGATTTTTCTGCTTCGGAATTATTTTTACAGGAATTGAGCGCTAATGAAAGCAATAGGAAAAGAAAATATTTTTTCATGGTTGGACAGGTTGGTAAAGCTAAGATATTACAAAACTTCAATTATAAAATGCGCAATCCGTTTTGCACCTCTTTATCGGGAGTTAACAGTGTAACATTTTTCCCTTCCACAGCACCCAAAACAAGACATTCGCTCATAAAATTGGCGATTTGTTTCTTTGGAAAATTAACCACTGCAATTACCTTTTTACCAATCAACTCCTCTTTTGAGTAAAGGGAAGTAATTTGTGCAGAAGTTTTCCGCTGGCCAATTTCTTTGCCAAAATCCACTAAAAGTTGATACGAAGGATTTCGCGCTTCGGGAAAATCATTGACTTCAATGACTGTCCCAACACGCATTTCTACTTTTTCAAAATCGGCCCAAGAAAGGTTACTTGCCATAATGAATTTGTTTTTTATAGTTCGTTTAATTTTTAAATTTATGGAGATATTCTACAATGGCAAAGTTTTATAATTTCTTACATAAAAAGTTTAGAAGCCAGCATCTCAAATACCAATTAACCACTCAAAAATCGTAACTTTAAGCAAAAGTTCGCAACTAATAAAGAAAAAATGGCCAGAACAGAATCTAAAATGCTCCCTCTGGGAACCAAAGCACCAGATTTTACTCTTATTGACGCAGTTTCAAGTAATCTTGTTTCTTTAAAAGATATACGAGGCGAAAAAGGAACTGTAGTTATGTTTATCTGCAATCATTGCCCTTTTGTAAAACACATCAATAGTGAAATAGTAAGAGTTTGCAATGATTACCACGTCACCGGTTTTGGTTTTGTAGCAATCAATAGCAACGATGTTGAAAAATATCCTGAGGATTCTCCAGCAGAAATGTGGCAAACTGCTCAAAAGCACAGTTATCCCTTCCCTTATTTATATGATGAAACCCAGGAAGTAGCAAAAGCTTATGATGCCGCTTGTACGCCAGATTTTTATCTTTTTGAT
>JAGQYZ010000361.1 GCA_020435865.1 Aequorivita sp.
AGGTTTTCATCAGCTTCTACTACAATTTTGTTTTCGTCGCCTTGTGTAAGATAAACATCTAATCCTGCACTACCTCTAACTTCGTTGAAATCTTCGGTGACATTTCGTTCTTCGGTTACAACTTTTCCGTTGCCATTTTCACCTGTGCTAATGTTAAAATGACAAGAACTCAAAATAAGTGAGGCGCCAATTGCTGTTATAAAAGTTTTCATAATAAATATTTTTGATGATTAATCAATTGTTACTGTAAATGTTTTTTTTGAAGTATTTGATGAAGTGTTTTTATTTTTAAACCCATCTTTCACTTCCTCTTCCCAGTTTTTGTTTTTAATGGTTTTAATACTGTCTATAATCTTTTCTGAATTGATGATTACTGTAGAATCCGCTTCTTCAATAATTTCCTCTTTCTCTTTACAGTCAAGACATTCTGTTTGGTTTTTCAGAATTCTGAAATAATGTGCTTCATTGTCCCAATCACTCAATTCAGCAAAATCTGAATTATAACCATAATATGAAGTTGTATTTTCTTCAGGATATACTATCGTTCCTTCAGGCAAATATATGGTTATTTCAATTTGCTGATCGCGATATTTGTTTTTGGTATCTGTAGTAAAGAAACCATCGAGCATCAAGCTGTTGTTTTCAAAAGAATATTTGTATTCAATTGCCTCGGCACGTTTTTTTGCATCGAGATGATTATTTCCTTCTGCCATTTTTTCAATAACAATTTTCCCGATGGAATCTTTTGTGGATTCAATGTTCAATAAAATATCACTTGAATAAATTACTCTTTTATTATCTTCAGTGTATTTTAATTTAAGGCCCTGTTTACGGCTTTCTTCATAACTATATTGTTTATCGGCGTGCATCTCGATTCGCAATGTGTCACCAGTACGTACTTCAATGGCTTGCTCTTCAATATAGTTACCGTCATAAGCTTGTTCGGTAGCTTGTTTTATTCCTAAAACAGCCAGACCAATTACAGACAATGCCCAAACTACAATGAGTAATATTTTTACTGTAGAGCTCATTGATTTTAGATTGCTGATTAAAAGTTTCAATCCTAAAATAAACAATACAAAGAATGGAATTCCTACAGCAAACAGTGATAACAAAGCAATTAACCACATCGGTACATTGGTTGTATCAACCAAAGCAATATATTCAGTTATTTCTGAATTACCCCAAAAATCTATGGAGCCAAAGGTGAAAAAACCTACCACTAGTCCAATAATAGTGGAAAGCGAAACGATGATTATCAGAACGCCGATAAATTTCACAAATACTTTAAAAAGTGTCATGATTACGTTTCCCAAACCATCAAAAAAACTAGAAGCTCCACTCTTCACTTTATTACCGTATTTATCGTAATCCACGTTTTTTACGCGGTCAGCAACATTGTCAAAGCCTTCTTTGAATTTCCGTTCTATGTTTGAAATGTTGACGGGTTCACCAGTCATTTTAAGCTTGTCAGAAGTTGTTAATGCTGGAGGCACGAGAATCCACAATAATATATAGACTACTATTGGCGAGCCCATTCCAGCAACAACCAAAAGTATCCATAAAAGACGAATCCAAATTGCGTCAACGCCTATATAGTGTCCAATACCAGAAGAAACACCAGAAATATATTTGTTGTCCACATCTCTAAAAAGCTGCTTGTGTGAAGCATTACCTCTTGACTTTGTATATGCTTTGGAAGTGGGAGGAACGTCTTCAAAAATTTCATCATCAACTTCGTAATCCTCTGGCTGTCCCATAACAGCAATCACTTCATCGAGATTTTTAAGAGATACAACTTGCGTTGGGCTTTCAATTTTCTCAGAAAAAAGTTCACCGATACGGGCTTCTATGTCCTGCATTATCTCTTCACTTCCGTCAGCGCCTTTTAGCGATTTTCGAATGGCGTCTAGGTAGCGCGAAAGTTTCCCAAAGGCATCTTCGTCTATATGAAAGGAAGTGCCTGCCAAATTTATATTTACTGTCTTGTTCATTTTGTGTTTTTTTCGCTTGTTACTTTGTTTACGGCTTGTTGTAATTCTGTCCAGGTGCCGTTCAATTCGGTTAAAAATAATTTACCGGTTTCGGTAAGTTCATAATACTTGCGTGGTGGTCCGCTGGTAGATTCTTCCCAACGGTAAGAAAGCAATCCCGCATTTTTAAGCCTTGTGAGCAGCGGATAGATTGTACCTTCCACGACAAGCATTTTTGCGTCTTTTAGGGTTTCAAGAATGTCTGAAGTGTAAGCCTCGCCGTCTTTTAAAACGGAAAGAATGCAGAACTCCAAAACCCCTTTTCGCATCTGCGCTTTTGTGTTTTCGATTTTCATAATTGTTCTTTACTTGTTTTTAATTCCTGTTCGCTATTGATGATGAATGTATAAGGAAGCGCGCTTGTGGTTTCTTCGCATTGTTGATGAGTCAATACGCTAACAGTTTCCTGTTCCGTCGGCATGCTTACGCCTATAAACTGCAAAATGGCAGCCAATAGGTAGCTAAGTAATGTGCTCATTTTGAATTGGGTTTAAATTGGTTTTTATAAATGGTATGCAAAGAGGATATTGATATAATTGACCTCTTGAAGCGTGAATGGAAGCATTGATTACAGCGTAAAGTTCAAAAACGAACAACCCTAATAATAATAGAATTGCCAATCCAAACAACAATATATACCCCGAAAGATTCTGAATGTTGTTCACTGAAAATGCTCCTCCATTGTGATCAATGGTTTCAATCAATGAAATAAAATCAGTTGCGAAAATGATAAAGAAGGGAAGGCAGATTAAACCTATTATTACAGTATAAACCAAAACACTCAACTGAAAATTGATTGCTTGTTTTCCGTGTTCGTCAACAAAAGCCTTTTCCTTATTAAATGTCCAAATCAATAATGGAGCGATAAAATTCGCAAACGGGAAAAAGTATTTTAAAAAGGTTGACATATGAATAAATGCACTCACATTTTTTTGGTTTTCTGTAATTGTAGTTTCCATTGCTTGTTATTTTCTTATGCAAATATATGTCTAAAAGACAGTAGTATGTTACACATAGTACTAAAATTAACATATATTTAACAAATAGGAAGTGAAGAATATATTGAATATCTTAGTGAAATATTTAAACTGAAATGAAACTGAGCCCAAGTAAAATCAACACTTTTTTGTTATTCAAATTACCTTCTGCGTACTTTACCGGCGTAAGGGTAAGATCCATTTCAGAAACTACATGCGTAACTACTGTAAAACATAGATGGATAAATCAAAACCCATTTAAGTCCATGTTTTGGGCTGTGCAAGGGATGGCTGCGGAACTTAGTACTGGCGCTATGGTAATGTCGAAAATTAAAGATAGCAACAAAAAAATTTCAATGCTCGTAGCCAATAATAAAGCGACATTTTCAAAAAAAGCAAAGGGAAGAATATTTTTTAGTTGCGCTGATGGCGATTTAATAAATGACGCAATTGAAAAAACCATTCACACTGGCGAAGGTCAAACTATATGGATGAAATCTGAAGGAAGGGATGCGCTTGGTGACGTTGTTTCCGTTTTTGAGTTTGAATGGACACTAAAAGTTAAATAATTTTAAAACCATTACTTTCAGGATGTTGAATAACTTTTTAACCTGATTAACAAACTTTTAACATAGTAAATTTTATGACAAAAATAATTTAATTCACAAAAAATGGTTATATTTAAAACGCATTAAAACAAAAAACCACTGCCTATTGTAAAAATCTACCTACTTTAATTTTTAATTAAACCTCAATTAGCTATGGCAAGAGCAATGTTTGATTACACCAAAGCTGTACTTTCGAAAGTTAGTTTTGACGTCAATTTGTTTTGCAAGGAATTGAAAAAAGCGTTAACCAGACTACTTCCTTATGAAGTTGAAGAACTCAAAGTTTGGATTGATTCGCTTATCAAGCAAAACCCTCAACTAAATCAATGTTTAATCTATCTAAACCCATAAAAAAATCCCGCCTTTTCTGGCGGGATTTTTTAGTTATTTGGTTATTAAGTTAATAGGTTACTCATTATATTGAGTATACTGTTAACTGAAACTGAATATTGACTACTTTTTCGTAGGGCTAATGATTTTCACATCCTGAAAGGCAATGGCGCCTCGGATTACTCCCGAAATAACATCGTACAGCGCATTGATTATCTGCATCTTCAGTTCACTTTTGCTGTAAATAAGGCTTACTTCACGGGCTGGTGAGGGTTCCTTAAAATATTTTAGGTTTTTGGTTTGGGAAGGAAGTACATCCAGCGTATGTAAATAGGGTAGAAGTGTCATCCCTAAGCCCTCATCTGAAAGTTTAATCAGCGTCTCGAAACTCCCGCTCTCCAACTGGAATTTATCAAAATTAGCACTCTTTGAAGTTTTGCAAAGATTGATTATTCCATCGCGAAAGCAATGACCGTCTTCCAATAAAAGAATATCATCGATGTCCAAGTCATTAACTTCCAGTTTTTCTTTTGAGTATAAACGGTGGTTTTCTGGAATGTAGCCAACGAATGGTTCATAATACAATGGTCTTTCTTTTATTTTCTCATTTCTCAAAGGTGTGGCCGCAATAGCTGCATCTAAATACCCATCGTTTATTTTAGTAATGATTTCATCTGTATTAAGCTCTTCAATTTTCAATTGTACTTTTGGATATCGATTTGAAAAATTTTTCAAAAACATTGGTAATAAAGTTGGCATTATTGTGGGGATAATACCTAGTTTAAAAGTGCCTCCAATAAATCCTTTTTCCTGATCCACCACATCCTGCATGCGTTCAGATTCATTTACGATATTTCTGGCTTGCTCAACAATTTTTTTCCCAACACTCGTGAGCTCGATAGGTTTTTTACTTCTGTCAAAAATCTGTATTTCAAGTTCCTCCTCCAGTTTTTGAATTTGCATACTGAGCGTGGGTTGCGTAACAAAGGTTTTTTCGGCAGCTTTTGTGAAATTCTGCTGTTCGGCAACTGCCAAAACATATTTAAGTTGGGTGATTGTCATTGTAAATTATATTTATGCAAATTTACATATTTAATCAATATAATTTATAGTAAAACTTTAAAGAACTCCTCGTGCTTTAATCTCAAGATATTTATTGATAGTGTTCACTGTAAGGTTTTCAGGCGCAGTAAGAATGGATTGGATACCGTATTTGTGAAGCTCGTTCACGATCAGTTTCTTTTCATATATGAATTTTTCGGCAATCGTTTTCTCAAAAACTTGATGGGTTGTGGTTGCTTTTTTACCCATAAAAGATTTCAACTCGGTGTTTTCAAAAAAGATGACTACCAAAAGGTGCGTTTTGTTTATTGCCTGCAAATATGGCAACTGACGGTGCAATGCATCCATAGTTTCAAAATTTGTGAATAGCAACAAAAGGCTTCGTTGCTTGATATGTCGCTTCACATCTACGTACAAACGCGAAAAGTCACTTTCCGAGAAATCGGTTTCTACATTGTAAAGTGTTTCCAAAATAAGATGCATTTGTGCACTTCGCCGTTGTGCAATCACACGATCATCCACTTTTCGAGAAAAGGTGAACATTCCAGCTTTATCATGTTTTTTTAAGACTATGTTTGAAATTACAAGCGTTGCATTTATAGCATAATCCAACAAGCTTAATTGGTTGAAAGGCATTTTCATCACCCTTCCTTTATCTATTACTGAATAAACCGGCTGCGATTTCTCGTCCTGAAATTGGTTCACCATCAAGCTGCTTCGTTTCGCAGTAGCTTTCCAGTTTATGTTACGAACATCATCACCCGAGGTGTAATCCTTTATTTGTTCAAATTCCATAGTATGGCCAATTCTTCGGATTTTCTTAAGTCCGAAAAGCTTTAATCTATTAGTAAAAGCTATGAAATCATATTTTTTAAGCTGAAGAAATGAGGGGTAATTCGGAACCATTGCTTCCGCGGAAAACTGTTGCTTTCGGGCA
>JAGQYZ010000362.1 GCA_020435865.1 Aequorivita sp.
AAGTTATGGTAAAAGTGCTAAGACCGGGTACACTTAAAAATTACCGTACTACCGAATCCTATATTCAAAAGTTCTTGACTAAAAAGTACGGGTCCGATGTCTATCTAAGACAGCTTAATTATGCTTTTGTAATTGATTTTGAAATGTATTTACATACGGTAGAGGGCTTAAATAATAATGGTTTGATGAAACACATGGAACGCTTGAAAAAGTTGTTCAAACTAGCTCTTAGACTGGAATGGATAGATAAGGATCCATCGGTTAATTATCAATTGAAATTTGATAGAACTGAGAGAGGTTATTTAACCGAAAAAGAATTGAAAACATTAGAAGAAGGAGAGCTTGAAAAACCATCACATCAAATAACACGTGACATCTTTGTTTTTGCTTGTTACACAGGGTTATCCTATGCAGATGTGAAGAATTTGGAATTGAATAATATCATTATTGGTATCGATGGTTCCAAATGGATTAGCACCCAAAGAGAAAAGACCTCAACAGCTGTTAGAGTGCCCATTTTGGATAAAGCAAAAGAAATTATGGACAAGTATGCAAACCACCCCAAAAGTATCTATGCTAATAAATTGCTGCCTGTGTACTCCAATCAAAAAATGAATCAATACATCAAGGAAGTTTGCAAGAAGCTTGAAATTCAAAAAGACCTTACTTTCCATGTTGCTCGTCATACGTTTGCAACCACGGTTACTTTAAGTAATGGAGTTCCAATTGAAACCGTTTCAAAGCTCCTTGGCCATACCAAGATTTCAACCACACAGATTTATGCAAGAGTAATAGAGAGAAAAGTAAGTGAAGATATGGAAGCATTAAAAATCAAATTATCTAACAAATCCAACATGTCAAATTTGCATAATTCAGAAACTGGCAGGAAAATTGATGTTAAAATGTAAACAAATTTGTTTATATTTGTACTATGAATAAATATATAGCTAAATACAAAGGGATACATCCGGGAATCATCCTTGGACGAGAGTTCGATAAAAGATCTCTCCGTCAGAGACCTTTTGCTTTGTCTATAGATGAACACCCTCAAACACTAAATGCTATTACAAAAGGGAGAAGGGATATTAGTATTCCCTTGGCTTTGAAAATTGAGGAGAAATTAGGCATGGCAGAAGGAACCCTAGCTATATTGCAGACATATTATGATATTCATAAACAAAAACAAGACTTAGAAACTACAAGCCCCAATATGAATATTCTAAGAAAGTCACTTTTTTGGGATACTGACATTGATAAAATTCAATGGAAGGAGCAGTCTTCAGCAGTTATTCGAAGAGTTTTTGAAAGAGGGAATGACAGTGAGAAAAATGAAATCACTAGATTCTATGGTAGGAGAAAGGTAGCATCTATTATGAATTCAAGACAAAGAAAGCCTTATTCTATTTCCTCTAAATAGATTCCTTATGCCACATTATGAAACAGTAAGTGAATTACTTCGAAGTAGTTTAGATCAATTAATGTCAGCCGAAGAGTTTAATGATTTTAGACTAGTTGGGGGTACTTCTTTAAGTTTACAGATTGGACATAGGGAATCTGTTGATATTGATCTTTTTAGTGATGTAGAATATGGATCTATTGATTTTGAAGCATTGGAAGCATATCTAAGAGAGAGTTTTGAATATGTGGATACACTTGCAAATGTTATCCCTGCTATTGGAAAATCTTTTTTAATTGGAGCTGATTCCGAAAACGCCTTAAAACTTGATATCTTTTACACAGATGCTTTCATTCAGCCTGCCTATATAGAAGATAATATCCGAATGGCTACTGTGGAAGAAATAATTGCAATGAAAATTGATGTGGTTCAAAGAGGAGGTAGGAAAAAAGATTTTTGGGACCTGCATGAATTGTTGGACGACTATTCAATACCCCGTATGTTAGAGCTACATGAGCAAAGATACCCTTACAATCATGACAGAGAATTGATATTGAATAATTTCATTGACTTTACCCATGCCGATGAAGATTTTGACCCAGTTTGTTTAAAAGGGAAATACTGGCAATTTATTAAAGATGATATTGAAACAATTATAGCCCATTTTAGAGATTCCATTAAATAATTGAATAGGGCTGCTTTTATTTGTCGCCTAATAAGAAAATAAAACCCAGCTTAAACATAAGCTGGGTTTCTCGCTACTACATCTCAACTCATCTCAACCCCTCAGTTTAAATTTTTATGAATCTTAAACTGCCTTCATTGCCGTTATCAAATGTAAATTGAATGATGTAAATACCAGATGGTAGATTAGTTACATCTACTTTGTTTTCATTCGAAATATTTGTCTTGATTTTACGTCCTGAAAAATCATAGATGGAAATATTTTCTATTGTCTTTCTAGTTTTGATGTTTAAAATAGACGAAGTTGGATTCGGGTAAATAGTAAAGTTGTTGTCTTGTTCTGTGTCGTCAATTCCTAGAGAGGATGGATTAAAAACAGGATACAGTATATTTGGAAAAATAGTATTATTGATTATCCATGTGTTAGTGAAATCCCATCCAGTATAAGTGCTTTGAGTTTGCATTTGCGCTGTGGTTTTTCCAGTAGCTCCAGAGGTTACACTACTGTCTACACCCGCCATTAAAGTTTCACCTGAAGTTGTTGTGTCCCAATAACTTTGGCTAATGGTGGAGGTGTTGTAACCGGCAAACCCGCCTTTAGTAGTTAGTCCTCCATAACTGGAAAATGCATTGGTAACAGTAATTGTGCCGGTTGAGGCATAACATTCTGCAATTGTACCGGAATTACTATTATTTCCAACAAAACCACCAATATGTACATAATTGGTGGTGCCAGGAATTAAAACTGAAGAAGCAGCACCGGCTAAATGAATAGCAGATGCAACCGCATAGCATTTAACAATAGTTCCATTATTAGCACCTATAAAGGCCCCAGTATTGTTACTAGCCCCCCTTACAACCTCACTATAACCAGTATATGGTGTAAGATTATAATAATAACTATTTTGAACGATACCCCCAGCTTGATTTACACCTAAAAAACCACCTTGGTTTTTGCCTTTGGCAACAGTTATAGATGCATGACAATTTGTAATGGTACCATAATTTCTACCAATTAAACCACCCCTTGCTGTTTCGTTACTAAAACCATCAACAAGCCCCCCAGTTACATAACATTCTTCTATTGTTCCTGATTGGTTGTTTCCTATCAGAGATCCCACATAAGCAGCACCCCAAATTATAGGGTCAAGTAAACCTAATTTTTTGATGGAGTAACTAGTGTTTACATTTCCGAAAAGGCCTTGATAGTGTATTAAGGGCTGAACAATATAGAGATTTGCAATGGTATGGCCATCCCCGTCATAACTCCCCGTAAATGGGGTAGACTCTGTCCCAATTGGCGAAATATTATAACCATTGTTTTGGTCATCCTCCGTAATATCTAAGATTATATCGGTAGTTTGCTTAAAATGTTTGTCCCAATCAGAAGTTGTGGTACTCAACTGTACTAGATCTGTGGGGGTAGAAATAAGGTAAGGATTTGCTACTGTACCATTTCCACCAGAATAGGAAAAGGATAAAGCAGAAGCCATTAAGAATATATAAGTAATTATTTTTTTCATGATTAAAACTTTATTAGAGATTAAACACTTTGTAATCAAAATGAAATAAAATATTGAATGGCAAACACTACTGTTAATTAGAACAGACCTCTATAAAAATAGAGGCCTATTCTTACATGCACAATTAACTGAAATAAACGAAAATTATAAACCTTATTGTTTAACAAATTTAACGGCACTTTCGCTTGTGTCTCCAAACTCAACTTTCAAGATGTATATACCAATTGAAAGTGAACTAACATCTATAGTGTTGTTCAAGGGCGCTATTGTCATAACTTTTGCTCCAGTTAAACTGTAAATATTAATACTGGAAACAACTTTGTTTGTTTTGATATTTAAATTGTTAGTAACGGGATTTGGATAAAGAGACATGACAAAATCATCAGTATTATCTATCTCATTCAAACCTAAGGTGGCAGGAGCAAAGACGGGATAGTCAACATTTGGGAAAACAC
>JAGQYZ010000363.1 GCA_020435865.1 Aequorivita sp.
GTTCCTAAGGGAAATGCAGACCAATCACAGCATTAAAAACATCACTATAGTTGATTATCCCAGAACCAACATCCGCATTCTTAATCACTGGGATAATTTGGACAGAACGGTTGAACGCGGTTATTCTGGCTTTTCCATTTGGGATTGGCACAGATTGCCTGATTATATAGACGAAAGATATAAAGACTACGCTAGAGCCAATGCCTCAATTGGTATTAATGGCACAGTATTGACCAATGTAAATTCGAACGCATTGGTACTCACGCCTGAGTATTTGGTAAAAGTAAAAGCCCTAGCCGATATTTTCCGTCCCTATGGCATCAAAGTGTATCTCACAGCTAGGTTTTCGGCACCCATTGAAATTGGACATTTAAAAACTGCTGATCCGTTGAACTTAGAGGTTAGAAATTGGTGGAAAGAAAAAGTCAATGAGATCTATAAATATATCCCTGATTTTGGCGGATTTTTGGTGAAAGCAAATTCCGAAGGACAACCTGGCCCACAAAACTACGGTAGAAACCATGTAGATGGTGCCAATATGATGGCCGAGGCACTGGCACCTCATAGCGGTGTCGTCATGTGGCGAGCTTTTGTATATTCTGAACACGACCCATCGGATAGAGCCAAGCAAGCCTATTCAGAATTTGTTCCCTACGACGGACAGTTTCTGGACAATGTTATCATCCAGGTAAAAAATGGCGCTATTGATTTTCAACCAAGGGAACCGTTTCATCCCATGTTTGGCGCCATGCCCAAAACCAATTTGATGATGGAGTTCATGATTACCCAAGAATACATGGGGCAAGGAACACATCTTGTGTTCCAACCCAAATTATATGAAGAAGTCCTGGAATCTGACACCTACCGCCATGGGAAAGGTTCAACCGTTGCCAAAGTTATAGATGGCAGCCTAGATGATAAAAAACTTACCGGAATTGCTGGCGTCTCCAACATAGGCAATGACAGGAATTGGACTGGGCACCATTTTCTTCAAGCTAACTGGTATGGCTTTGGAAGAATGGCTTGGAATCCATATTTAAATTCCAAAGACATCGCCGAAGAATGGTTACGAATGACTTTTTCAAACGAAGCCCAATTTGTCAAACCCATGGTTGATGTACTACTCCTATCAAGAGAAGCTGTTGTAAACTATATGACTCCTTTAGGACTTCACCATATCATGGCAACAGGACATCATTATGGCCCAGGCCCTTGGGTGGGCAATTTGTCAAGACCCGAATGGAACCCTGTTTACTACCATAAAGCCGATGCTAATGGGATAGGTTTTGACCGCACAGAAACCGGAAGCAATGCTACGGCCCAATATGCTCCTAAGGTAGCCAAAATGTTTAACGATCTAGACACTTGCCCTGAAGAATTCTTGCTCTGGTTCCATCACTTGCCTTGGGATTATACACTGAAAAATGGAGAATCTCTTTGGAATGGTATGGCATTAAAATACCAGCAAGGCGTTAACGAAGTAAAGACCATGATACAAACATGGTCATCCATGAAACCCTACGTTGACCCACAAAGACATAAAGAAGTGAGCATGATGCTTCAAATACAATTGAAAGAAGCCCAATGGTGGAAAGATGCTTGCTTGCTCTATTTTCAACAATTTTCTAAAATGCCTTTTCCAAAAGAGGTAAAAAAACCGACGAAAAGCCTAGACTATTTTGAATCTTTAAAATTTCCTTATGCTCCAGGCAACTAATAAACTTATATTTAAGAAATGAACAAAACTGCAATCATTACAGGAGGAAATTCAGGTTTAGGTTATGCCACTGCCAAAAAGTTTTGCGACCATGGTATTACCACCTATATTATTGGAAGATCTGAAGAAAAGACCAAGAATGCCTGCAACGAATTAGGTAGCTATGCTGTACCCGTAATATTTGATTTGAATGACCTTGAGGGCATCCCTAACATGATTCAGGACATTGGAAAAAAAGGTACCATTGACATCTTGGTCAACAATGCAGGCATTAACATGAAAAAAGAATTTACCAAAGTTACAGACGAAGAATTTGCAAGTATTATTAAAACCAATGTTCAAAGTGTATTTGCCGTGAGCCGTGAAGTGGTCAAGATCATGAAGCAACATGAAGGCGGAAGCATCATAAACATTAGTTCCATGGCTTCTCAATATGGATTACCAAATGTGATAGCCTATTCAGCTAGTAAAGGGGCTATTGAAGCCATGACTAGATCCATGGCGGTTGATTTGGCCGAATATAAAATTCGAGTGAATTGTATTGCTCCTGGGTTTATTAAGACCAAAATGTCTTCAAAGGCCTTGGATAATGATCCCGAAAGAAAAAACAAGGTATTGGGAAGAACCCCCATGGGAATTTTGGGTGATCCATCGAACATTGCCGATGCTGCTTATTTCTTCGCTTCAAATGAAGCAAGTTTTGTAACTGGCACCATACTTCCTGTTGACGGTGGAAACAGTATAGGATTTTAGAAGATTATCATGAAAAGAATGCACCAAACCATGAGATGGTACGGCCCACACGACACCATCCAATTGAACGACCTTAGACAATGCGGAATTGAAGGCATTGTTACCGCCCTTCATCATATTCCCGTAGGCGATGTTTGGACGGTTGGCGAAATCAAAAAAAGACAAGCTCTAGTAGAAGATGCCGGCCTTAACTGGACCGTTGTAGAGAGTTTGCCCGTACATGAAGATATTAAACGCGGCAAGGGCAACTATCTAACCTACATAGAAAACTACAAAACGAGCCTTAAGAATTTAGCCCAATGCGGGATTTATGTAGTTACCTATAACTTCATGCCGGTACTGGATTGGGTACGAACCAATCCCAAGCATAAGAATAAAGATGGTACAACCGCCCTATTGTATGATAAAATTGCATTTATTTATTTTGATGTCTTTCAATTGAAAAGACCAAATGCCGAAAAAGATTATTCGAAAAACGAGCTCAATCAAGCCAAAACGTACGGATCCAGTCTTTCCGAAGAAGAAAAAAAAGCACTCTTCCAAAGTATTTTACTAGGACTCCCAGGTAGCACCGAAAGTTTTACTCCCGAACAAGTTTTGAGTTTGCTGGATGACTATAAAGACATTGATGATAACGACTTAAGAAAAAACCTTATTTATTTTCTTAAAGAGGTTAGCCCGTTGGCCGAAAATCTTGGGGTCAAGCTTGCAATTCACCCAGACGATCCACCGTTTTCAGTCTTAGGTTTACCTAGAGTGGTTTCAAAAACAACCGATTTAAAAGAAATTTTCAATACGGTACCTATTAACTCCAATGGCCTTTGCTACTGCACGGGCTCCTTAGGCGCAGAACCCAATAACAATCTACTGGAGATTATCGATTTATTTGAAGACAGGATCCACTTCCTTCATTTACGAAATGTCAGTCGTGATAGTGAATATATTTTCAGAGAATCAGAACACTTAAATGGCGACAATCCTATTGAAGAAATCATGACCAAATTAATCCATGTCATGCAAAAAAGAAATACAAGTCTTCCCATGCGACCAGATCACGGTTTCCTTCATTCTTTTGAAAGAACAGAGCTTTATCCCGGATACTCATTAGTAGGGCGTTTAAAAGGATTAGCAGAATTGAGAGGCTTGGAAGCTGGAATCATTCATTCTATGAAAAAATGAAATTGTTACTGAGAAAAATAGTAGTCCTTAGTATCCTGACACTTGTTTGCACGAGTACATCTGGAGCGCAATCTACCATTGACTCTAACAATGAAAGCTATGTTTCTTTCACCCCTATAAAAAAAGGATTTCCTTTATTTCACGACCAACAACTCGTACCTATTGTTGTCAGTGAATTGGATTTCCCAGGAGTAATCAAGATAACCGGACATTTGCAAAAAGATTTGTTAGCCGTTACTTCACAAACACCTAACATCAAAAACAAAATTCCAGAAAATTCAAAATTTGTTATAATCATTGGAACCCTTGGGAAAAGTCCTTTGATTGAAGAACTCATCAATTCCAAAAAACTTGATGGCAAAGCATTGAAAGGTAAATGGGAAAAACACATTATCACTACCATTAGCAACCCTTTCAAAGGCATAGATAAAGCTCTGGTGATTGCAGGGAGTGATAAACGGGGCACTATTTACGGCATTTACGACCTTTCCAAAAAAATGGGCGTTAGCCCTTGGTATTACTGGGCCGAAGTTCCTGTTGCAAAACAAGAGAATTTATATATAAAACCTGGAAGTTTTACCAATGGAGAACCAAGCGTAAAATACCGGGGGATTTTTATTAATGACGAAGCACCAGCGCTTAGAGGCTGGGCCGAAGAAAAGTTTGGCGGCTTTAACCACCTTTTTTATGACAAGGTTTTCGAACTTATTCTGCGAAGCAATGGCAATTACTTATGGCCAGCCATGTGGCGACCCACCGCATTTGCAGATGATGACCCGGAAAATCCCAAACTAGCAGATGAATATGGCGTTGTCATTTCTACAAGCCATCATGAACCCATGATGCGTGCCCATGATGAATGGAGCCGTTATGGCAAAGGCTCTTGGAACTATAAAACCAACAAGGAAAACCTACAAGAATTTTGGCGTCAGGGTATTGTTCGCATGAACACTTATGAGAGCGTGGTAACACTTGGAATGCGTGGCGATGGCGACGAAGCCATGGGTGAAGATACTGCGGTTGACCTTTTAAAAGAAATTATACGTGACCAACGTAAAATACTAACTGAGGTTACTCAAAAACCCATAGAGCAAACCCCACAAGTTTGGGCCATATACAAAGAAGTTCAGGACTATTATGATAAAGGAATGCGAGTAGATGATGATATCATGATCTTGTTTTGTGACGATAACTGGGGCAATGTTCGAATTCTTCCCAAAAAAGAAGACTTTAACTACAAGGGCGGATTTGGCATGTATTACCATTTCGATTTTGTTGGCGGTCCCGTTTCCTATAGATGGCTTAACGTAACCCAAATAGAAAAAGTTTGGGAACAAATGAAGCTTTCTTATGATTGGGGGGTGAGAGATTTATGGTTGGTGAATGTTGGCGATATCAAACCCATGGAATTACCAACCAGCTTTTTCTTGGATTTTGCTTGGAATGCTAAGACCATGAAAGCTTCCAGTTTACCTGATTACTATATCTATTGGGCGTCTCAACAATTTGGGCCTGACCATGCCAAGGACATTGCCGAAATAGTAGCCCTTTACACCAAATACAACGCCCGCCGAACACCCGAAATGCTCAAACCAGGCACCTATAGTCTAGAAAATTATAGAGAAGCCGATAGGGTTGTAAAAGACTATAAGGATTTGGTTGAAAGAAGTACGCACATATACAATGCGCTGGAAGAAAGTTACAAGCCTGCATTTTACCAATTGGTTTTATCTCCCGTTGAACTGTGCAGCAACCTTAATGAAATGTATGTTGCTGTTGCAAAAAACAAGTTATATGCACAACAAGGAAGAGCCTCGGCCAACGATTACGCCGATAAGGCCAAGGAATGCTTTCTAAAAGACGCCAATCTCACAGACCAATACCATCAATTAGAAAACGGCAAGTGGAATCACATGATGTCCCAAACGCACATAGGTTACACCAGTTGGAACAATCCGCCAGTAAACAAAATGCCAGACATTACGTATATTCAACCAAAAACATTTGCAGAATTAGGGTATTACCTAGAAAATGGACTTCCCAGAGATAATGGTTTCAATTTTGGAAGTGACGGCCTTTACAGTCCATCATTTTCTCCGTTCGACCCCATTAACGATCAAAATTATTATGTTGAAATTTTCAATAAGGGGCGTGAAAAATTAACTTATTCAATAACCGCCAATCAGGACTGGATTAAACTTTCCTCAAATGGCGGTACCATTCAATACGATGAAAGAGTAGTTGTGAGTATTAATTGGGACAAAGCTCCCAAAGATGAGCAAAATGGTGAACTAACCATTTTGGCAGGCGACAGACAATACACTGTTCTTGTTCCTGTGAAAAACTACAATACAGATGTGTCAGGGTTTATTGAAAACACTGGTGTTGTTTCAATAAATGCTTCAAACTACACTAATAAACATGAAACCAAAAATGTTCATTGGGTAGTTGTGCCCAATATGGGCAGGACAGCCTCGGCCATTACTATAGAGCCCGCCAATGCAGAACCACAAACAATTACCGAAAACGCCCCGTCTTTGGAATACGATTTTTTCATTTTCAATGACAGTGACCTTAAGGTAGAAGCCTATGTTTCGCCAACCTTAAACTTCAAGAAAGAAAACGGTTTAAAGTATGCCGTTGCCATAGACGGTGAAACCCCTCAAATACTCAATATAAATGAAGGTGAAACCACGCCAGATTGGGAATACCCAGATTGGTGGAATACTTCGGTTACAGATCATATCAAGAAAAAAAGATCAGTGCATAACAACATAAAATCCGGTAAACACACCCTTAAAATCTGGATGATTGATCCAGGAATTGTATTCCAAAAGTTTGTTATTGATGCTGGAGGTTTAAAGCCAAGTTATCTTGGTCCACCTGAAAGCAACTATTATAAAAGTGGGAACAAGCCGAAAAACCACTGAATTTTAGGAGTAGGCAAAACATTAAAAACAGTACCATGAAAAAGTTTTTTCAGATATTTCTATGCTTATTAGTTATAAGTTGTAATAATGATGATGATAGCCAACAACCAATAGTTGGTGGGCCAACAATTAACCCTAGCCCTGGAGAACCAGAATATTTAAAAGATTTTGCCAACTACCCCATAGGAAATACTGTATCAGCAGCTGAACTTTCCTCCTCTTCAAACACCAATATGGCTTTCAAAGAAGTATTGAACAATGAATTTAATAGTGTTACGGCTGGAAATGACATGAAAATGTACAATATGTTTCCTGCTGCTGACACCTACGATTGGAGTGATGGTGACGCTATAGTTAGTTACGCCAAAGAACATGGTATGAGAGTTCATGGCCATACTCTTATTTGGCATCCAGAATACTCTATCCCAGATTGGTTAGAAAACTTTTCGGGTACAGATGAAGAGTTCTCATTACAAGTGGAAAATTACATAAAAGCTACAGTAGCTCATTTTGCTGAAGCTTTGGATGATGATGGAAACCCAATAGTTACTAGTTGGGATGTAGTTAACGAAGCATTCACTAGTGACGCTGAAGCTGCAATTTTCCGTCAGCGAATAGGTGAAGACTATGTTTCAAAATGTTTTCAATGGGCTCGCGAAGGCGATCCAAATGTAAAATTGTTTTATAATGATTACAATATTGCAGGAGATCCTAACAAAAGAAGTAATATCATTGCGATGGTAAATGATTTCCAAACAAATGGCATACCCATTGATGGTATCGGTATGCAAATGCACTTAAACCATGATTGGCCAGCACCCAGCGAGTTGCAGAGTGCGATCCAGGATATTGCCAACACAGGTTTATTGGTTCATATTTCAGAATTGGATGTGAAGGTTAACTACAATGATGATGTTACTGAATTAACAGATGAAAGAGCACAAGCACAATCAGATCAATATCAAAGAGTAGCATACTATTACAGAACTATTGTTCCTCCAGCAAATCAATATGGAATTACTATTTGGGGCGTTAGAGACCAAGATAGTTGGCTATCTGATGGTGGTACAGAATGGCCGCTTTTATACGATGACAATTTTGAACCAAAGCCTGCCTATGACGGTTTTGTTGAAGGCTTAAAGGGGAACGCTCCTTAATTAAGATCTTTTCAGTTTAGAATAAAAAGGTAAGAACTCTAATTTGTGGTTCTTACCTTTATTGTATAATCACATAGTCATTCAAAAAAATGAGAAAATCAATTTTCATATTCCTTCTCCTTTTACTTGTCATTTCTTGCAAAAAAACACCCAGCTATCAAAAACAAGTCAACAAGGAATTAAAAGAGATACATTCAATTGAAGGCCAAAAACAGTTTCTACAAAAAATCTATGATGATAGTGAAGCTCTTATTCTCAAAAAAGAAGATTTGGAAAAAGATTATTTCAAAAATAGAGATTCTTTGAGAATGGTTGAAAGTGAGATACTATTAAAGAAAGAAATCAATTTTTACAGGGCTAAAAAATATCTCGAAAACTACCAATATCCAGACTCCATAAATTACAGCAAAGAAGAAAGACTATCAATTTATTATACTCTCTTAAACCATACAAAAATTAGCGAACAACTTGAATATTGCAGTATATTTAAAGAAGCTTACAAAAATGGCTCTCTAAATAAATATGATTATTTAAGTTACTTGTTTAGAATATATTATTTGTACAATGACAGTTTCTATAAATTTGACAAAAAACAGTCCATTGAAGAAATTATAGCCGAGTTAGAACCCATTGTTTTTAAA